>CALJEW010000394.1 GCA_938074585.1 uncultured Rhodospirillales bacterium
GTTGATGCGCTGGTTGCTGAAGTCATTTCAAAATATAGCCGCTTAGATGTGATGATTTCAAACGCCGCTATTTTACACGTAGCTGATATTCTTGAAATAGAAGAAGACGATTTTGACCGGGTGTTGCGGATCAATTTAAAGGGCTTTTTCCTATCAGGGCAAGCGGCAGCCAAACAAATGGCGAAGCAGTGCAGTGGTGCCATTATCAATATGTCTTCCATCCAAGCCGTTATTACTAATCCAAACTTGCTGTCGTATGCGGTTTGCAAGGGGGGTGTTAAGCAGATGACGGTCGCTATGTCGTTGGCGCTTGCTGATAAAGGGGTTCGGGTGAATGCAATTGCGCCGGGAAGCATTGCAACGGATATGGTGAAAACCCTAACTGTCGATGATTCGGTACGGCGATCGATTATGTCCAGAACCCCTATTGGGCGTTTGGGAGAGCCTGAGGAAATTGCATCCGTAGCGGCATTCCTTGCTAGCGATGAAGCAAGCTACATCACAGGAGAAACAATCAATGTTGATGGGGGGCGTTTGGGACTGAACTATACAGTTCCTGTCGCTGATTAAAGAACTTCAATACGGTTTTCAACAATGCGACCTCGGTTTTAATCAAGGTTTCATTTTTATTCTTTGGTCAAATTTTGAAATTGCCGATCTTTGGCTGAACAAAAAAACGACCGGGCTGATAATCAGCTCCGGACGTTTTTAAAGTCATATATCTGTTTCCTGGTGATTAATCAGCCCCACCTTTTGGAGCCGTACCAAATACATTTTCCACTGTATGCTCCTTTTTAGGTTCCGGTGGTGTTGCATGGGTGTTTGCGTGGCTTATAACACCGTCCGGCGCTGTTGCGGCACCCGGTGTGTGCTCAGTACCTGCGCGTGCTCGGGCGACGGCAACTAATTTCTCTAGCTCATCACCTTTGCATAAACCCAATCCAACCGGATTTTGCGGCTTAATGTTTGGCGTGTTCCAGTGTACACGATCCCGAATTGAATTAATCGTTGGTTTGGTTGTGCCAACCAGTTTTGAAATTTGTGCATCGCTCAGTTCAGGATAGTTTTTAACAAGCCATGCAATTGCGTTGGGCCGATCTTGACGCTTCGAAACGGGGGTATAGCGTGCCCCTTGTCTTTTTGCGCGCGCTTCTGGAACGTCGCTTTTTGCAATTTTCAATGAAGCCATTGGGTCTGCTTCACAGCGTGCAATTTCTTCGGGTGTTAATTCACCGGATGCAAGAGCATCCAAACCTTGCATGCCGATAGCAACTTCATCATCGGCAATAGCTTGAACTTCAAGTTCATGTAACCCACAAAACTCAGCAACCTGCTCGAATGTGAGCGTTGTATTATCAACAAGCCATACAGCCTTCGCCTTTGGCATCAACGGATGCGCCATAATCTTTTTCCCATTCCAGAGTTTTCGCGTTAATCACAGATAATTAGTGATCATTTGGAGCCTTTATAGCCTCCGTTTCGCCGTTGGGTCAAACAACGAAAGCTTGAATCCTATATCTTAAGCATGATTTTCCCAATATGCTGACTTGATTCCATTAAAGCATGGCCTTCCGCAACCTGGTTGAGGGCAAACGTTTTGTATATAACGGGTTTAATTTTACCGCTCGATATCAAAGGCCACACATTTTCTATTAATGCCGCTGCGATCTCGCCTTTTCGCTCAATACTTTGGGGTCGTAATGTGGACCCCGTAAAGGTTAATCGTTTTAACATGACAGACATGAAATTGATATCTACTTTTGAGCCTTGTAAAAATGCAATTTGAACTAATCGCCCATCTGGGGCTAAAGATTTGATGTTTTTGGCAATATAGTCGCCACCAACCATATCCAATATTACATCAACGCCTTTGCCACCGCCAAATTCACGGGCAGCTTCTACAAAATCTTCTTCGCGGTAATTGACTGTGCGTTCTGCGCCTAAATTGGCGCAGGCTTGGCATTTATCGGCACTGCCTGTGGTTGTAATAACGCGGGCCCCCATTTGGCTTGCGATCTGGATCGCGGTTGTTCCTATCCCGCTAGAGCCCCCATGGATCATTAAGGTTTCGCCTTTTTTAAGGGCACCGCGTTCAAAGACGTTGGTCCAAACGGTGGAAAAGGTTTCGGGCAGGGCTGCCGCCTCGATCATTGAAAGCCCATCTGGGATAGGAAGGCATTGTTGGAATGGAGCAGCCACATATTCAGCATACCCACCGCCAGCCACTAGGGCCGCAACTTTATCGCCAACGGACCAGTTTTTGATGTCTACTCCAACAGCTACAATTTCTCCAGACACTTCTAAACCCGGAATATCTGTTGTACCCAGAGGGGGCGCATAGTTGCCTTGGCGCTGGATACAGTCCGGACGGTTAATACCAGCCACTTCGACGCGAATAAGGACCTCTGATGGCGCTGGGGTTGGAACGGAACGCGTTGAGGTCTTTAGCGCTTCTGGGCCACCGGGCTCGGGGATTTCGATACAGTTCATTGTTCCTGGCAGCGTCATAGGGACATCCTTTTAATCTGAATTGATTTATTATCTTTGTATCTAGGGTTAAGACCCATTAATTTCATCCACTCTGCGGAAGTGATTTCCCCCTCTGGATAGGCGGAAAGTCGCAGGAAACCTTTGTGTTTTCAAGGCTTTTTAACAACGCCAGAAGGGTAAAGCGCTACGTCCTTAAGGGTTTACCCTTAAGATTATGCCTACTGCAAAAACAATGCTTGAAAATGATCAGCATGTCCTTGCGCTTGTTTCTTAGTATTTGTAGTCTTTAGGATAATCAAATTTGTATTAAATTAATGGGTCCTTACCCTAAAGTTTGTTTGAGAACAGACAAGACACATCAAATTATGTACGGCTGAATATGGATACGGATGAGTTGGAACCAATAAAAAAGAAGCGAGTGCTCAAGGATTTAGATGCGTTTTCGATTGAAGCGCTTGGCGAATATATTGAAGAGCTAGAAACTGAGATTGCCCGCACTCGTGGGAAAATAGCTTTCAAGGAGAAAGCTAGAGAAGGGGCTGAGAGCTTTTTTAAAAAATAGGGAAGATTAGTATCTTGGTTTTTTATAGGTGCGTCTTGAACGTAAAAATAAAATCCAGCCAACAAACCCAA
>CALJEW010000395.1 GCA_938074585.1 uncultured Rhodospirillales bacterium
TCTTCTGGCTGAGGGGGTTGGGATTCGGAATAAGGTTGAACAGTTGTTTGTTCTCCATTGACCTTAACCGAACTCATAAAAATAAGTCGTGAAACGTTTTGTTTTGACATTTGATGAATAAGCCGTTTTGTGCTTTCAACATTGACGCGCAGGTATTTAGCTTCTGGGTTTGAAGCGGTCTCGTTCATAATATGAGTTCGTGCTGCTAAATGGATAACGGCTTCTTGATTTTCGAGTGCATGTGTCCAATCGGTATCAGTGCCCAAATCCCCAACAACAATGGAACTATTAATGTTTTCTATTGGTGGCGTTTCACTCGAGCGCACCGATGCGGTGACTAAATGCCCACGTTTTGTTAAGTGCTCGCATAAGCATCTTCCAACAAATCCAGATGCGCCCGTGACTAAAACTTTCATGGCGCGCTCTTTCCAACCGACCCACCACGGCCTTCAGCTGCGGCAATTAATACATCGATCATTTGTCGGGCTTGTTTTTCGCGACTGTGCAAAGGAGCTGCGGCTAAGCTTTGATCCTGAAGCTTTTTCAGTAATGCTTTATCATCGCATAGTTTTCGTGCTGCATCGGCAAGGGCTTTTGGGTTTTCAGGGAGGACGGAGATCCCTGCTCCATCGAGTTCTAAAATTTCTGTGGCTTCACCTTTGGGTAATGCCATTAAAACAGGCAAGCCCATGCCCATGGCTTCAAACATTTTAGACGGTATAACTTCTGCAAAGGCTGGGGAATTTTTTAAGTGCACCAAAGCAACGTCGCATAAACTCCAAATTTTGGGCATCATTTCTTTTGGCTGAGGTGGAAGAAAAACAACATTTTTGAGTTGAGATTTTTCTGCGCAAACAATTAATGAAGCACGTTCTACTCCATCGCCAGCTAATAAAAACCGGATATCATCTCGATCTTTCAAAAGCTCGGCAGCATCCAAAATATTTGTTAATCCATGCGCCATGCCGTGCGTGCCAACATAACCAAAGACAAATTTATTTTCCAAATTCCATTCTTGGGCTAAATCTTTATCGCGTGACTGGGGTGAATAGCGCCATAGATCGACACCGTTAATGACGACAGAAATTTTGCCAGCAGCTACACCACGTTCGATCAAATTTTTTTTGAAGGCATGGGTTAATGCTGCGACGCAAGCAGAATGACGATATAAAAAAAGCTCAAGTTTTTCCAATAATCGTAAATAAAAACTGGGGCGCATGGCACCCACGGCAATGATTGATGCGGGCCATAAGTCACCCAATTCGAAAACAAATGGAATGCGGCGCACGCCCCCCAATGCACATCCACAAACGGCAGCAAAAAATTGCGGGGATGTGGCTGCAATGACGTTGGGGCGTTTTTCAAACAGCCCAGCGATAAACGCTGTTATCAGAAAACTAAGAAAATCAAGCAACCGGCGAACTGTCCCCCGGTTAGCAGAAATATACGTTTTGACCCGGACAACACGAATGCCTTCGCGAAACTCAGTTTGATACCATTTGTTTTTCCAGCCGTCATGCAATTTCCCTTGTGGGAAATTGGGGGCTGATGTGATGACCGTAACGTTGTGGCCATCCTTTACCCAATACAACGCGCGCTCGAAAACACGCGTCGCTGCCGCATTGGTTTCAGGCGGGAAGTTTTCCGTTATAAATAGAATTCTCATGAGCTGGATGCTTCATTCGATACGGGGATTGGAAACTTAAGATAATAGGTAAATAAAAACCCAATCACGATGAATGAAATAATAATAGCAATAAGGGCGTGCCCCTGTGTTGACCAAAATGCGATGCCAATCAAAACACTATTTGCACAAAGAGCACCTAATGTTGTTTGCGAATGGGACAATCCCCGTTGGATGGCGCGTTGGTAAAAATGTTGATTATGGGCCTGCCATATTTTTTCGCCACGGAATAAACGTTTGAATAAAGTGAGGGTCGCATCTACAAAAAACACCAACGATAATATAAAGGCTGCTGCGCCATGACCTTCCGATGCGAGTGACAACAACACCCAAGCACTTAAAAACCCCAATGGAATGCTGCCCACATCACCCATAAATATTTTGGCTGGATTCCAATTAGATGGTAAAAAACCAAGGGAGGCTGCTGCCAATATCAAACCAACGATGGCTGTTGTTTGATCTCCTTCGGTGTAAACAATAAGTATCGCCCCCCCCAACCCAATTGTCAGGGCTTCAACACTGGCGATTCCATCAATGCCATCCATAAAATTAAAAAGATTAATGAACCAAACCCAACCCAGCCCGATGAGAATAATCTCTACCGTAGGATCGAAAAAGTTGCCAAAAAATGGACCTGAAACCAGCCCCATATAAAGAGCAACGGCAACGGCTAGAATATGAGAGCTAAACCGTACCAACGCGCCTAAATCCCTGAGGTCGTCGACCCAAGACAAAGTGGCTAAAAACAAAAGAAATAAGCCCAACTTTAGGGAAAGAGATGGCGGGATGAGATTAAACAAATCGGATGATGCCAATACCAACGCTAGCAAAAGACTGGTTACAACGGCTAACCCACCGCCCCGTGGAGTTGGGGTGGTGTGGCTTGAACGCTCATTGGGAAGATCAACAAGGGCGCGACGACGCAACGGCGAAATGGTGGCTTTGGTTAAGACAAAGCTACATCCCGCGATCAGGCAAAAAAGACTGGCTATAAGACCCAAATTCATAGTGAGTTTATAACCTATCTTGCAGGACGGTTAAATGATCGTTTTGGGGACTAGGTAAAAACCAAGTAATTATACCCGCCCAAAGTCGTCCTCGACTCGAACAATATCTTCTTCACTGATCAGGTTGCCGGTTTGGACTTCAATCAAGCGTAATGGCTTTGTCCCAATGTTTTTCAAACGATGCTTGACGCCAACTGGAATATAGGTCGATTGATTGGGCTTTAAATCAAACACATCATCGCCATTGGTCACCCGTGCGGTGCCTTCAACCACAACCCAATGCTCAGCCCGGTGGTTGTGATATTGCAAACTGAGTTGAACGCTGGGGCTGACATTAATCTCTTTAACCAAAAAATCAGTACCGACTTGCAGGTTTTTATAAGACCCCCATGGGCGCGAAACGTGTGAATGAGCAACCGCTTGGCTGCGGCCTTGCTGTTTTAGAGTGTCGACGGCAATGCGAACATCTTGATCACGGTCTGCGGGGGCGATCAAAATTGCATCATCCGTGGCAACAACAATCATATTTTCAACACCAATTGCCGTAATGAGCTGGTTATCAGCGCGGATGTATGAATTTTTTGTCTCGTACAGGACAATGTCACCAACGCTGACATTGCCGTTTTCATCTGATTTATCCAATTGATGTAATGACATCCACGATCCCACGTCGCTCCAGCCAATATTGGATGGAATAACGGTGGCGCGAATGGTTTTTTCCATAACTGCATAATCAATAGAAATCGAGGGGGCTGTCTCGAAAGTGCTTTGTTCAAGCGAAAAAAACCCGTTGGCTTCAGACATGTGCTCAACAGCTTTTTTGCAGCTTATTAAAATGTCCGGCGCATGCATTTTGAGTTCAGCTAAAAAGTCGCTTGCCCTGAATAGGAACATACCACTGTTCCAATAATACGCTTTGCTATCAAAATAATGTTGTGCGGTTTTTTGATCGGGCTTTTCCACAAAACGGCTGACACTAAATGCGCTGTTATGGCCATCAAGCGGTTCCTTTGCTTGAATGTATCCGTACCCAGTTTCAGGTCGGGTTGGGATGATACCAAAAGTCACCAATTGACCATTTAAGGCTGCTTTAGTTGCGCGGTCCACGGCGCCATGGAAGGCTGGAATATCTGATATGACATGATCGGAAGGCAATACAGCTATTAAAGCATCAGGATCGGTTTGCGATAAAATCAGTGCAGCAGCTGCTATAGCCGGGGCGGTGTTTCGGGGGGTGGGCTCTAGAATGATCGAGCCTGATTGAATGTTTGCAGCTCTAAACTCTTCGGCAACCAAAAACCGGTGATCTTTGTTACAAAGAACCATGGGTGCTGCAAAGCGGGCATCATTTAGTCTGGCAATTGTTTCAGCAAACATCGTTTTATCCGATGCGACGCTATGAAATTGCTTTGGCTTTAGATGCCTAGACACCGGCCAAAGGCGCGACCCGGCCCCGCCAGATAAAATAACCGGATGAATAAGGGGC
>CALJEW010000396.1 GCA_938074585.1 uncultured Rhodospirillales bacterium
CTTTTTCATGCATAACTTGGAAATAAGCCCTTTTGAAAACAACGCCAACCTCTCACCAAACAAAAACAAAGCCGCTTACAATGTTTGCGCTGGCGTTGATGTATCAATTGCTAATGCCGTTCACCCTATCTCTGGCGGCTCTTGTCATGGATAGCCAAAGCATTGTTTTTTGCACGCCTTTGGCGCTAACAACTGTTTCCATAAACGCCGATACAGGCGACAAGCTGCCCCAAAATGCGATCCCAAAGGCCTGTGAATTTTGCCAAATTTGTGAGCTCAATACAGGAGGCGTTGGTATCAGCAAAACCACCGTCACTTATTCTTTCACAGCCTTGACCCCTTTTTTCTTAAAACTGGAGCACTTTTCAACCCCTTTGAAGCAGGAAATATTTTCACGCCCATTCCCGGCTCGCGCCCCTCCTGGATTGACCTGAAGTCCCCTCTATAAACACTAACCCCCGCATTGTAGACATCAGATCTAGGAGTTCAAAATGAAAAAATTTTCGTCAGCAATGGCAATAGCCGTCGCCCTTTTGATCGTTATCAAAACACCAAGCCAAGCCCATAGCCATAAAAAAATGGCGGCCGTTGGTGATCTTCTCATCACTGAAATTTGGGCACGGACAACGCCTAAACCCGCCAAAACAGGTGCGGCATTCTTTATGATTAAAAACAACGGCAAAACCGACGACACCTTGATCGGTGTTTCCAGCAAACTCGCTAAAAAGACTGAAATTCACCAAAGCTCCATGGAAAAAGGCATTATGAAAATGCGCCATGTAGGCAAAGTGTCCGTGCCTGCTGGTGAAATGGCATTTTTAAAGCCGGGCAGTTTCCATATTATGTTTATGGGCTTGTATAACCCAATTAATAAAGGTGATGAGTTTCCCTTAACCCTTATTTTTAAAAAATCTGGGACTTTAACAATTATGGTCAAAGCCAAAGAATTAATGGATAAAGGGACGATGGATCACAGCAAAATGAAAAAGGCCGAATAAGCCTGGTTTTCGTTTATCGCACCCTTCAGGCGGCTTCATTTTCCGCCTGAAGGCACTTATTTGATTGGACAGAACCATGCGTCGTAGTTTCATCGGTATAGCAGCAGTTGCTATCATTATTATCACGGGCTCAATAAACTTGCTTTCAGTGGTCGATAAAAAACTCGCGCTCCGTTCAAGCAACTACAAACGGTTGAATATACTCTAACCGACCATGCGAGGCGCAAAGTCATCCAAAAAAGCTTTGGCAACAAACTCACCTTAGTTATCTTTGGGTATACACTTTGCTCAGATGTCTGCCCCATCGCCTTACAAGATACCACAAAAGCTATGGAGCAATTGGGCGACTTAGCTGACGAAATCGTGCCGTTATTTATAACCTTGGATCCTGAACGCGATACCTTGCCAATCTTGAAAGATTACATCTCTAATTTTTATCCCCCTATCCTTGGTTTAACCGGAACCCTTGCTGAAACAGACGTTGCCGCCAAAACCTTTCGGGCTTTTTTTCGAAAAGAAAAATCTATTGATAATGATCTAAAAAATTATTTAATCAGTCATACATCCGCATTTTATGTGATTGATCCAAAATACAATATTATGACCAAACAATTCAAATGCGGAACAATACCTGATAAAATTTTTGCTTGTTTAACAAAAATTTTGTAGTCGTTGCTCCATTGACGCCCGCTCTTTGTACTCCTAAATTCGGTATATGGATATAATCGTATGATTTCTGATCTCAACGAACGGTCGCGCGAAGTCTTGCGTCAGCTCATTGATAACTACTTACAAACGGGCGAGCCTGTTGGGTCCCGCACCCTTGCTCAAAAATTAAGCCTATCCATATCGCCAGCCACGATCCGCAATGTGATGTCTGACTTAGAAGATTTAGGATTGTTATTCGCGCCCCATACGTCGGCGGGGCGGTTGCCAACCGATGCCGGTTTGCGCTTATTTGTCGATGGATTGCTTGAAATTGGAAATTTAACTAGCTCTGAGCGGGAAGCCATTGAAGAACAATGTGCTGGATCATCACACAATTTAGATGCGTTAATGAATGAAGCCACAACGGCGCTTTCAGGGCTTTCTGGTTGCGCCAGCCTTGTTTTTGCGCCCAAAACCGAAAGCCCGTTAAAGCATATTGAATTTGTTAATTTAAGCCCTGGGCGCACATTAGTTGTTTTGGTCACTGAAAATGGCATTGTCGAAAACCGAATTTTCACCACACCCCAAACCCTGCCGCCATCGGTCTTAGTTCAAGCTACCAATTATTTGGGAGCGCGCTTGCTTGGCCGCACCATATCTGAAGCTCATGATGAAATTATTATGCAGCTGGAAAATCATCGGGCGCAATTGGATGAGTTGACCCGAAAGGTCGTTGAAAGCGGTTTAGCCACTTGGGCTGGAACCAAACAAGACGGCGCATTGATTGTTCATGGTCAGGCGAGTTTATTAGATGATATTTCTGCGGCAACCGATTTAGAGCACATTCGAACTCTTTTTGAAGCTTTAGAAACAAAAGAAGAAGTTTTAAAGCTGTTAAGTCTTGCAGAAACAGCTGAAGGAGTCCAGATATTCATCGGCGCAAACAACACCTTGTTTAACATGACTGGTGTTTCCATGGTCGTTAATTCGTTCAGGAACACAAACCAAGAAGTTGTAGGTGCTATTGGAGTGATCGGGCCAACCCGCATGAACTATGCTCGCATTATTCCTATGGTCGATTACACGGCGAATTTAATTAAGCGCCTGATCGGGTAAGTATCATTTTAAAAGGTTAAGAAGACGAATTATGACGAATACAAAGCCAGAAAACGACTCAGACACCATCGACAACCATGGTACTGTTGAGCAAGACATCATTACGCCTCAAGAAGTTAATGACGCCGAACCGCAAGCTGAAGTGAATGAATCCGAAGCCTTCAATTCCGAGCCCGTCAGCATCGACGTTCAAATCAATGATGATGAACCGCAAGAAGCCGCCCCAGAAGAGCTAATCCAAGTTTTAGAAGCTCAAGTTGCCGATTTAAAAGACAAATATTTACGTACCGTAGCCGAAATGGAAAATGTACGGCGAAGAACTCAAGTTGAGAAAGAAAATGCGTCTAAGTTTGCCATTGCAAGTTTCGCCCGCGAAATGCTGACTGTTTCTGATAATATGACCCGTGCATTCACAAGCGTTGAAGGTGAAGGCAAAGGCGAGAATGCAGATGCGTCTGAAATTGCCACCCAGTTTAAAGGATTTATCGAAGGCGTTAAAATGACCGAAGACGGCTTGATGAAAACGCTAGACAAATTAGGTCTTCAAAAAATTGAGCCTTTAGGGCTCCGTTTCGATGCAAATTTTCACGAGGCATTATTTGAATTTGAAGATAAGAATCAGCCAGAAGGCACAGTTTCCCAAGTGCTCGAGCAAGGCTTTACTCTGAACGGTCGTTTATTGCGCCCAGCCAAAGTTGGCATTACCAAAGGTGGCCCCAAACCGGTTGTTACGCCTAAAGAAGTTCCCACAGAAGACGATGGCGCACCTAAAGACGGACCATCTGCATACGAGAAAAAGGGAACCGGGCCAGGAAGTCAGTTGAACGAAGAAACCTAAAAATACACCTCATCAAGTCAAAAGTGTCGACCCCTTTGTCTCATGACGAATTAGTCAACCATGCGAGATTGAAAATCAGCCGGGGAAACTATCTCTATCAGTTCTAGATCTTCCGAATGCTCCATTTCACGATGACGAATGCCGGCTGGTTGCATAACGCAATCACCAGCTTTTGCCGTTTTAAATCCATGACCTTCATATTCGAAGTTAATCCAGCCTTTAATCACATAATACATTTGGAAGTTACAATCGTGGACATGCCAATCACCTGTCGCATTGCTGCCTTCTTTGGCCCGTATCACATGGGCGATAACTTCGCCATTGCTGGCATCAGCGACACCTAAATCTCGGTATTCAAAGTAGCTCCGCAAACCACGTTGCTCAAACTCTGATTTATCACCTTCATGGTGACTAAATTTTTGTGCTTCAGACATATTTATTCTCCATATATGTAAGTCTTAATTTAAAGTCCTTAATCGTCCCGGTTCAAGCGCATTTCTTTAAGCGTATACAAATAATCATGGGCTTGGCGCGGCGTCATCTCGTCTGGATTTGTTTCATCCAAAGCCAAATCAACCGCTGAAGGCCCGCTCGGGTTACCCATCGGGCGCGGTGCTTCCGTCAACATATGAAACAACGGCAAATCATCTGCTAATTTTGAAATTACTAACGATTGTTCACTTTTTTCCAAGCTCTCTAAAACTTGTTCGGCGCGCGTAACAACAGCGTTTGGAAGGCCTGCTAATTTGCCCACATGGATACCATAAGACCGATCCGCCGCCCCAGTTGCGACTTCATGCAAAAAGACGACCTCGCCCTTCCATTCCTCCACCCGCAGGGTATGGCATTCCAAACGTTTCAACTTGGATGCCAATGCTGTTAATTCATGGTAGTGGGTCGCAAATAAAGCCCGGCATTTGTTTTCTGCGTGCAAATGCTCAACAACGGCCCAAGCGATGGATAAGCCGTCAAACGTTGCGGTTCCGCGGCCTATTTCATCCAAAATAACCAGCGCGCGTGGTCCGGCTTGATTTAAAATTGTTGCCGTTTCAACCATTTCAACCATAAACGTTGATCGGCCCCGGGCCAAATCATCGGCCGCCCCAACGCGCGAGAACAACCGGTCAACAATACCAATGCGCGCTTGATCCGCCGGCACAAACGAGCCCATTTGCGCCAGCACACAAATCAACGCATTTTGCCGTAAAAAGGTGCTTTTACCAGCCATGTTCGGGCCCGATAGCAACCAAAGCTGCGATGCCCCATCCGTACAATCATCAGCCCCTGCCAAGGTGCAATCGTTAGCAACAAACGAATGCTCATTTGACGTTTGAAGCATCGCTTCAACCACCGGATGGCGCCCGCCTGTAATTTGAAACGCGGTCGAATTATCGATCTCTGGACGCACATAACGCCGCTCAACAGCCAATTGAGCCAAGGCGCTTTGGGTATCTAATTGAGCCAAAGACTGAGCCGCCAAAGCAATCGCTTCTGATTGCGCTTGAACCAACACGACTAAAACCTCAAAAGCTTCTAATTCCAAAGCCAAAGCCCGCTCCGCCGCTTTTGCAATGCGTCCTTCTAATTCAGACAACTCGACCGTTGTATAACGCACAGCATTGTTCATCGTTTGGCGATGAATAAATTGGCTTTCCGGCGCACTATCAACGCTGTCTGCATTGCGAGCTGAAACTTCTAAAAAGTAGCCAATAACATTATTGTGTCGGATTTTAAGGCTAGATACGCCTGTATCAGCGGCATACTTAGCTTGAAGACCGGCGATCAATTGGCGACTTTTATCACGTAATTCAATCAGCTCGTCCAAATCTGACGAATATCCCGTCCCAATAAACCCCCCGTCCCGCGCCAATAGGGGTAAATCTATAGCCAAAGCGCTTGTTAATTCACCAACTAGAAACGAATGTTCTCCCAAATCGTTACATAATGACAACAAACCTGGCGGCAGTCCTAAGTCCGCGTTGCCACACAAGCCTTGGCGAATGCACATGCTGAATCGCAATCCATCACAAATGGCAGCAATATCCCTCGGACCGCCACGGCCCAATGATAACCGCGATAAGGCTCGCACCATATCGGGGATTGATTTTAAACGTGTACGCAAATCTTCGCGCGGCAAAGGTCGATCAACAAAAAATTCTACCATGTCCAGCCGGTCATTAATCACATTGGGTTCGGTGGATGGTTCCGCCACCCGCAACGCCAGCAAGCGCGCACCTGGACCCGTAATGGTTCTGTCCATAACGGATAACAACGATCCTTTGGACACACCTGACAAAGCCAGCGTTAATTCTAAGTTTCGGCGCGTTGCTGCATCAATTTCCATAACGCTTCCAGCGTGAATATGATGTGGCCGCTCTAGGCGAGGCAGTTTGCCTTTTTGGGTCAGCTCTACATAATCAACCAATGCACCAGCTGCGGCAATTTCAGCACGTGAAAAATCACCAAAGGCATCTAGAGCTGTAACGCCATAAAGTGCCTGCAATCGCCGTAATCCCGAGGTACTTTCAAATTTTACGCTTGGTAACGGCGTTAAAACATCAGCCCATTGATCCAGAATTTGAGCCGCACCAGGGCTGCGTAACAAACCTTCAGAAGCCAATAATTCACTGGGACAGACGCGGGCCAGAGCCGCATCTAATGTACCATCAGATAACTTTTGGGTGAAAAACGCACCCGTCGACACATCTATCCATGCCAGCGCCAACGCCTGGTCTGCTTGCGCGACAGAACACAAATAATTGTGCCGCTTAGAATCTAACAGTGTGTCTTCTGTCACTGTTCCCTTAGTGACTATCCTCACCACATCGCGCTTTACGACCGATTTAGGCCCTCGCTTTTTAGCTTCAATTGGTGCTTCTAACTGTTCACATATCGCCACTTTAAAGCCCTGACGGATTAGTCGGTTTAAATAGTTGTCGTGACTATGAACCGGAACGCCACACATGGGGATGTCTACACCCAAATGTTTGCCGCGTTTGGTCAGGGCGATATCTAGTGCCGCCGCGGCCTTTTCCGCATCTTCGAAAAACAGCTCGTAAAAATCACCCATGCGATAGAACAACAAACCATCAGGATGCTCTTCTTTAATCGACATATATTGCGCCATCATAGGTGTAACGCCGTACTCTAGTTTTTGAGTTTGCGGATTGCTCACAATATTTTCTTAGCTTTAAGGGTTGAAACAAAACGGGTGCCCACATTTAATTTATGGACACCCTATAATCTATTGTTCACTTTTTCAAAAAGCGCAAGCCATACCTCATCGGGTATAGCCGTAACAAACATTTATTTTGCTAATTTATCGACTGCTTTATCTGCAAGTTTCTTAGTATCAAAATTGCGCGCACGCCCCATGCCTTGGCGAATAAGATCTGTTGCTTCTTCTGCTTCACCCCAGCGCTGAACCTTAACCCACTTTCCACTTTCTAGATCTTTGTAATGCTCAAAAAAGTGTGCTATTTGATCAAGCAATACAGGACGCAAATCACGTATTGAAGTGACATCACTATAGTAGGGATGCAATTCATCAACCGGCACACACAAGATTTTCTCATCAATGCCGCTTTCATCTTCCATGATCAAAACACCGACCGGGCGTGAACGAATAACAACGCCTGGAATAACCGGAATTTGGCCCAAAACAGCAGCATCAGTAGGGTCACCATCATCAGACAATGTGTGGGGAACAAAACCATAGTTGCATGGATAATACATAGCAGTGTGTAAAAATCGATCGACATACATAGCGCCAGATTCTTTGTCTAATTCATACTTAACCGGAACACCGCCAATCGGAATTTCAATAATTACATTAACATCATAAGGGGCGTTTATGCCGACGGGAATTTTGGAAATATCCATTAAAATAAGACCTTTAATTTATTCGAATTGTTGAAATTTCGTTGTTTCTAGGCTCTTACATCTGAAAAAACCAGAAATATGTTGCGCTGCACCAAGGTGATGGTTGTGTTCAAACCTAGCGTTTCAATAATCGCCTGGTATCGATCAGTTTTGCCGCCCCGAATAAAACAGCCAATACAGCAAACAACACGGCCCCACCAACCATCAACACCACCATACCACCCCATTTAGTAATCGATCCACCAAACAGCATATCGCTATACATATGGACTGCATAATAAAGCGCTCCGCCCATACAAACGCTTGCTATTACAACTCGGGGCGCGCGGCACAGCAGTCGCGCGTCTAAAACTAATTCGCCGCGTTGGTTCAATATAATCCCCAACGCCAAGGCATTGGCCCATGCCGATATAGATGATGCATAAGCAATCCCCACATGCCCCCAATATTGCATGAAAATAAGGTTCATGATTATGTTAGCAAGGATAGCAAAGATGGCAATCCGAACCGGTGTTTTTGTGTCTTGACGCGCAAAGAAGCCTGGCGTTAAGACTTTGATTGCTACATAAGCTGGTAATCCAACAGAATACGCGACAAGCGCCTGAGACGTCGCACTTACTGCTTGGGCATCAAACGCCCCCCGTTCGAACAAAACCCGAATAATCGGCTCAGGCATTGCGATCAGGGCGGCCATCGCTGGCAGCGTCATCAACAAAGCAAATTCCAAACTGCGGTTCTGGCTACTCATGGCGGCATCATTTTGTTGAGCCGCCAATTGGCGCGACAATGTCGGCAAGAGAGCCGTACCCACCGCGACGCCAACAACCCCCAACGGCAATTGGGTTACCCGGTCCGCATAATACAGGTATGAGACCGCCCCATCGGCGACCAATGACGCCAAAATTGTGCCGATCAATAAATTAATTTGATACAAACTGGCACCAAATACTACTGGCAAAATCCGTTGCCCCAAAACCCGCAACTTGGGGCTTAAGCGGGGACGCGCAAAGCGAACGGGATAACCTTCGCGTCGGCAGTGGTAAACCAGCCAGATAAATTGAACGACACCCGCAACCGATACCGCCAACGATAAAACCAAACCCGTATGTACACTGTCACCTGGAAAGACCAACATGGCTGAAATGAAAGTCAGGTTCAGAAAAACCGGTGCCGCTGCAGCTGCTGCAAATCGGTGAACAGAATTTAAAACACCGGATTGTAAGCTGACCAACGATATGAACACTAAATAAGGAAATGCGATGCGCGAATACACCGTCGCCATTTCCATTTTACCTTCAACGCCTTGAAATCCCGGAGCCAAAAAGACCATGATCCACGGCATAATAGCTTCCATCAACGCAACAAAAACAAATAAAAGAATGGCCAGGACCGTAAAGGCTTGATTGGCAAATTCTAGGGCTTCTTTACGGCTTTCATTTTCTAATGATTTTGAAAATATAGGAACAAAGGCCGCAGCAAAGGCTCCTTCTGCAAACAACCTCCGAAACAGGTTAGGGAACCGAAACGCCACGAAAAAAGCATCCGCCGCTGCGCCCGTCCCCAAAAAATTAGCGATTAGAATATCCCGTATAAACCCAAAAAAACGACTTAATAACGTATAGCCGCCAACAGTTGTTATGGCTTTTAAAAGGTTCATAAGCGCTTTTCTAAGCATTGATTATGGTGTTTTTGGAACAATTTTATAGTCACCGCTTTACGGGCTCCGCAAGTTTTGTCACTTTTTTCAGTTTAGCTGTGGTTTTACCCTTTTTGGGTTTCACCGCGACCCCGCCAATAGCTTCCATCAAAGTTTTTTGAATAACTTCTATTTTGCGTTCGTTTTCAATTTTTAAACCAAACACATCTTTAACATAAAACACATCAACAACCCGCTCGCCATAAGTTGAAATATGAGCGCTTGCGATTTGTAATCCATTACACGTAATCGCAGTTGTCACATCGTAAAGCAGGGCAGAGCGATTACGGCCATTGATTTCGATAACGGTATGACTACGGCTAGCTTTGTTATCGATCAACACATGAGGTGGCACCTTAAACACACGCGTCCGGCTTGGAAGAGTTGATTTTTGGGCTTTTTCTAACTCGATAGACGGACGTATTTTACCTTGCATGGCATCTTGAACGCGTTTTCGAATACGCCTTAAATCCTTGGGGTTCCGATAAGCTGCGCACTCATTGTCATGTATCCAAAAGCTATCTAAGGCCATTCCGTTGGTCAGTGTTTGCACTTTTGCGTCGATAATTGATGCACCACACAAAGCCATAGCGCCAGCGATGGCTGAAAACAAACCCGGATGATCTGGTGAATAAACAATGACTTCGGTTGCGTCACGAATTTCATTGGTACCAAATTCAATTGCAAACCGATCATTCGTCTTTTCTGCTTTATGGATTAAATTGGCATGACAAATTTGACTGTCCAAATCAACTCCCAACCAGTACCCCGGATTACCAAGGTTCAAATGCCCAGTAATTTCTGCTTCACTCCACGTCTCAGACAATTTCTCTAGCGCTTCAGTTAAGTGTTGTTTTGCCTGCTCTACCCGCTCGCTTCGCAATTGGGCTGGCGCGCCGTCCGACATCACCTCTTGCGCCCGCGTATAAAGTTCACGCAAAAGTCCCGCTTTCCAGTTGTTCCAAACATTGGGGCCAACGGCGCGAATATCAGCTGCCGTTAAGATCAACAACAAACGCAGGCGTTCTGGTGATTGTACGATCTTTAAAAAATCAGATATCGTTTTTGGATCATCTAAATCACGCTTAAAAGCCATGTCGCTCATCAACAAGTGATTGCGAACCAACCAGGCCACGGTTTCGGTTTCCCAATCGTTCAAACCCAATTGCGGTCCTAGTTTTTCAGCAATTTCTGCACCCAAAACCGAATGATTTCCGCCGCGTCCTTTTGCAATATCATGCAATAAAACCGACAAATACAGAGCTTGGCGTGATTGTATTTCATTAATTACTGCGCAAGCGACGGGGTGATCATCGATCAAACGCCCAGTTTCTATCCCATTAACAATGCCAATGGCGCGAATAGTATGCTCGTCGACCGTGTACACATGATACATATCATATTGCATTTGAGCCACAACACGCCCGAAATCAGGCATGAACCGGCCAAAGACCCCGGCTTCATTCAACAACATCAAAGCTTGTTCAGGTTTTTCCCCACACAGAATATTCATAAATATCGAGTTGGCTTGTTTATCTTTGCGTAACTTGGCGTTTATCAGTTTCAGATTTTGAGAGACCAGTCGCAGCGCATTAGGGTGGACATCAAGCTTGTGTTTTTGTACCAATCTAAACAATCGCAGAATTTTAAGCGGATCTTTGAGCAGTTGCTCTTCATCGATAAAATTCAAGCGCCCACTCTCAACCCTAAAACCCTCAATTTCTTTTTTCCGAAACTGAAAAGTCGGCAACCAATTGGGAGTTCGTCGCTTTTTATGCTGTTCTTCTAAAACCGCACACAAAATACGGGTCAGATCACCAATGTCTTTAGCAATCCAAAAGTAATGTTTCATGAACCGCTCAACGCCTTGCGACCCTGCGTGATCGCGGTAGCCCATGCGTTCAGCAATTTCACTTTGTACGTTAAACGTTAACCGCTCTTCAGGGCGGCCAGCGATGTAATGTAAATGACACCGCGCTGCCCATAAAAACGTTGCCGCCTTTTTGAACCGCTTAATATCATCTTTTGTCAAAACACCAACATCCATCAATTCTTGAACGTGTTCCACCTGATACAAATATTTAGCAATCCAAAAGAGCGTCTGCAAATCTCGAAAACCGCCTTTGCCTTCTTTTAAATTGGGCTCTAAAACATAGCGTGTATCGCCCATGCGGTCGTGGCGTGCATCACGCTCAGCTAATTTAGCATCCACAAAATCAGGGCCCGTTGAAGCAACAACTTCCAAATTAAACCGGACTTTGAGAGTATTAAATAACTCCATACTGCCCTGCAACATCCGCGATTCAAGCAAGCTGGTCCGAATTGTCAGGTCTTCTTTGGATAACCGTATCGCTTCTTCAACACTACGTGTCGCATGGCCCACTTTTAGGCCTAAGTCCCATAAGGTATAAAGGATATATTCAACAATCTGTTCAGAATGGGCGGTCAGTTTATAAGGCAATAAAAACATCAAATCGACGTCAGAAAACGGAGCCACTTCTGCCCGGCCATACCCTCCCACCGCAATCAGCGCCATTTGTTCGCCCGTTGTCGGATTGGCTGATGGATAGGCGTGGGTGATAGCAAATTCATGGATTAGGCGAATAAGCTGATCAACCAAATAAGAATTAGCGAGGGTCGTATCACGAGCCGAGGCCTCAGCCTTTTCAAAACGGCGCTTAACTTCAGCCCATCCGGACATTTGAGCGCCTTTAAAGATATCTAAGACTTGTGTCTGAGTTTTCGGTGTATAACCAGACCACGCAACCAATTCATCCAATTTAACTGTAAGGGCTTTGCGATCAATAATCTCGCGGGGTTTCAATACGTTTGCCATCTAATACCCTAAATCCTTTGTATTAACTATATAGCCAAGCCAAGCAGTGACGAAAAGGAGCTCAAGTAAAAAAAACTGCCGCTTTAAACCAAGCCATTTTTCCTCTTCTTGATCAGCAATACAAGGGGCATCGCAACCGCCGCTGTGACGGCAAAAAAAGCGAATGAATTTAAGTACCCAATCATCGTTGCTTGGCGGCCAATTTCTGTACTAATATTAGCTAATCCCTGCATGGTTTCCGTATTCCAAACGTTTTTCACGGCGGGAACTTGGAAATTTCGATTAAACGGTGTCACTTGTTCACGTATTTCTGAATAATTCATGCGTGATGTATGGATCACCAGCGCAATGGATAGTGAAATATGGATAGAACTGCCTATGTTTCTCAGTAAATGGAACAATGCCATTCCATCTGGCACATATTTTGGATTAAGTGTCGCAAATGTAATCATGCTCAACGGCACCCACATCAAACCAACGCCCAAGCCCTGCAACCATGCCGTCCATAACACATCCATAATGGTCAAATTAATATCAAACTGCCACATTGAATACCCCGCAATCACCTGACACAAAAATCCAAGAGTTAGTGGGTATCGAGGATCTATTTTTCCAGCGAAAGCCATAACCGTGAAGCCTATTAACGTTCCAACGCCACGAGCCGATAGAACCAATCCAATTACGGAATCTGGATAACCGCGCAGTTGCTGTAATAAGGAAGGCAAAATAGTGATGGGGGTGAAGTTTAACATGCCAAACGCCAACACGATCAAAAGACCGACCGCATAATTGCGATCCTTAAGCATGACCGGATTTAAGAACGGTTTGTCGGTGGTCACCGTATGAACAATAAAAATATAAAGAGCCACAACAACCAAAGCAGCTTCCATAATAGTTTCAGTTGAATCAAACCAATCGTTTCTCTCGCCACGATCCAGCATCAGTTGAAAAGACGCGATCGCTACCGCCAGCGCTATAAACCCTGTCCAATCCAAACTGATTTTAACCGGCGCCCTGCGATCATGAATAAACGCCAAAACGCCCGCCAAGGCGACCAACGTAAACGGTAGAATCATAAAGAACACCCAGCGCCATGAATAGGCCTCACTTACGTATCCGCCTATTGTCGGCGCTACAATGGGTCCCAACATAACGCCAATACCAAAAATTGCCGTTGCCGATGCATGTTTTTCTTTTGGATATGTATCAACCACAATGGCTTGTGATAATGGCACCAAAGGAGCGCCCGATGCGCCTTGAATGATCCGGTAAAAGACCAATTCTTCAACGCTGTTTGCAGTCCCGCATGCAACCGATGCAATCGCAAACAAAATAACAGCACAAATCATTAATTTTCGCCGCCCCATACGGGCCGCCAACCAACCCGCCAGCGGCGTCGCTACTGCAGTGGCAACAATATTAAACGTCACCACCCAAGCGATTTGATCCTGGGTTGCCGATAACGACCCCTGCATTTTAGGCAAAGCCACATTGGCAATGGTTACCGTCATAGCATACAGCATGGTAACCATGGTAAGTGTAAATAAAATGGCTGAGCGCTGGGCTGAAGTCAGCAGAGCAGGGTCAAACTGGGCTTTAGTATTCATTTAGGGTCAGAACTCACTTCTCGGCCTCAAAGGGATAGAAGAGTCTATAGCGGGTTGCGGCCATTGAATACACTATTTTGTACAAATTTGTCGTGGGTATTGCACCGTCCGCAAGGGACGCTTATATAAGCTACGGAAGCTTTAGGGGTATATGCTTTCTTTTGGAAAACTTAGGGGATTCATTCGGTGCCATGTGGGCCGCTTAGGATCTGCCGCAAATATATGAGGATATCATGAGCAAGGTAATAGGTATCGACCTTGGCACCACTAATTCATGTGTGGCGTTAATGGACGGCAAAGAAGCTAAAGTTATTGAAAATACAGAAGGCACACGCACAACGCCTTCTATGGTCGCCTTCGCTAATGGCGACCGGCTTGTTGGACAGCCGGCCAAGCGCCAAGCTGTCACAAACCCTGAAAATACACTTTACGCGATTAAGCGTTTGGTTGGTCGCCGATTTGATGACCCTATTACAAAAAAAGACAAAAAGATGGTACCCTATAAAATTGTCAAAGGCGAAAGCGGCGATGCATGGGTAGAAGCCGAAGGCGATAAGTATAGCCCAAGCCAAATAAGCGCATTCATTTTACAAAAAATGAAAGAAACTGCTGAAAGTTATTTGGGTGAAGACGTAACGCAAGCGGTTATCACGGTTCCTGCTTACTTCAACGATTCACAGCGCCAAGCCACCAAAGATGCTGGCAAAATTGCCGGTCTTGAAGTTTTACGGATAATCAATGAGCCAACAGCCGCGGCACTTGCCTACGGCTTAGACAAAAAAGAGGCGGGTATTATTGCCGTTTATGACTTGGGCGGTGGTACGTTTGACGTTTCCATTCTTGAAATAGGCGATGGCGTGTTTGAAGTTAAATCGACTAATGGCGATACGTTCTTGGGCGGAGAAGATTTCGACATTCGGATTGTTGATTATTTGGCCGATGAGTTCAAAAAAGATAACAGCGTTGATTTGCGTGACGATACTTTGGCCCTACAACGTCTTAAAGAAGCTGCCGAAAAAGCTAAAATTGAGTTATCATCGACAACCCAAACCGAAATCAACCTACCCTTTATTACAGCAGATCAATCTGGCCCTAAGCACTTAACGATCAAATTAACCCGGGCAAAACTAGAAGCTCTGGTTGAAGACTTAATCGAGCGGACTTTGGCACCTTGTAAGACCGCATTAAAAGATGCTGGCTTAAAAGCGTCCGAAATTGATGAAGTGATCTTGGTCGGTGGCATGACCCGGATGCCTAAGGTTCAAGAAAAAGTAAAATCGTTCTTTGGCCGCGAAGCTCATAAAGGTGTAAACCCCGATGAAGTTGTTGCCATTGGCGCAGCTATTCAGGGTGGCGTTCTAAAGGGTGACGTTAAAGACGTATTGTTGTTGGATGTGACGCCTCTAAGTTTGGGCATCGAAACTTTGGGTGGCGTATTTACCCGCTTGATCGATCGCAACACAACAATCCCAACCCGTAAATCTCAAGTGTTCTCAACCGCCGAAGATAATCAAACAGCTGTGACCATTCGGGTTTTCCAGGGCGAGCGTGAAATGGCTGCCGATAACAAAATCCTAGGCCAATTCGATTTGGTTGGAATTCCGCCATCACAACGTGGCATGCCACAAATTGAAGTAACCTTCGACATTGATGCTAACGGCATTGTAAATGTATCGGCTAAAGATAAAGCGACGGAAAAAGAACAACAGATCCGAATTCAGGCATCTGGTGGACTGTCCGATGACGATATCGAACGCATGGTTCAAGAAGCCGAACAAAACGCCGAAAATGACAAATCTAAGCGTGAACTGGTTGAAGTTCGAAATTCTGCTGATGGACTTGTCCACTCCTCAGAAAAGAACTTGGTCGACTACGGTGATAAAGTTCCTGAAGAAGATAAGGCCGCTATCGAAGCGGCAATTTCAGAGCTAAAAGCCGCCCTAGAAAATGAAGGTGCTGACGTTGAAGACATCAAAACTAAAACCGAAACACTCACAGAAGCAGCGATGAAGCTGGGCGAAGCGATGTATAAAGAAAGCCAAGGAGAAACTGCTGCGGGCGATGCGGATGGTGATGACTCCTCAGCGAATAAACCGGAAGATACAACCGTTGTCGATGCCGACTTTGAAGAAGTAGACCCGGATGAAGACAAAAAGAAAAACTAGTCGTTGTGAGGGGACGCGCTTAATCAAGTGCGTCCCGTAAACCCATCGATGGGTTCCTTTGAGGGTTTAAGTCCGAGGCGAGACAAATGGCAAAAAACGATTTCTACGAAACCTTAGGCGTTGAGCGAGGCGCTGGCGACAATGAGCTTAAAAAGGCTTATCGCAAATTAGCAATGAAGTATCATCCGGACCGCAACCCGGACGATGCAAAGGCCGAGAAGTCCTTTAAAGACGTCAACGAAGCTTATGAGATTTTAAAAGACGCTGAAAAACGCGCTGCTTATGATCGCTTCGGCCATGCAGCCTTCGAACAAGGTGGTGCAGGCGGCGGGCGTGGCGGCACTAGCGGTTTTGGTGGTGGTTTTTCAGACATTTTTGATGAAATGTTTGGCGACTTTGGCGGCGGGCGCGGTGGCCGGGCACCGGCTGGTAACGGCTCTGATTTGCGGTTCAACATGGAAGTCAGCCTAGAAGACGCCTACAACGGCAAACAAACTGAAATTCGCGTTCCTACATCTGCTCCCTGTGATACGTGTGATGGCTCAGGCGGTGAAGGGGGAGCAGCACCCTCAACATGTGGTTCTTGCCAAGGTCATGGTCGGGTTCGCGCCCAACAAGGCTTTTTCACCGTTGAGCGCACTTGCCCAACCTGCCAAGGAACTGGCGAACTTATCAAATACCCCTGTAAAGTTTGCGCAGGTGATGGAAGGATTCAAAAAGAAAAGACGTTAAGCGTTAATATTCCAGCTGGTGTTGAAGAAGGCACACGGATCCGTTTAAGTGGAGAAGGCGAAGCGGGTTTGCGCGGCGCACAAGCCGGCGATCTTTATATCTTTCTATCAATCAAATCCCACCGCATTTTCCAACGCGATGGCGCTGACATTCATTGCCGGGTTCCAATACCAATGACCAAAGCGACTTTGGGCGGCACCATTGAAGTGCCAACTGTTGAAGGCAAAATGGCGCGGGTAACCATACCATCTGGCACACCAACCGGCCACCAATTCCGCCTTCGCAACAAGGGAATGACCATTTTGCGCTCCAAAGCACGCGGTGATATGTTCATTCAGGCTTTTGTTGAAACACCAGTAAATTTGACTAAACGGCAAAAAGAGCTACTAAGAGAGTTTGGGGATGAGAGCCCAGAAGATACAACTAGTCCCCAAAGTCATGGTTTTTTTTCTAAAGTGAAAGAAATCTGGGAAGATTTGAAGGAGTAAACACTCCGTGTCTGAAGCAATATCTAACGCCATCACTGACGTTAATGTCACAATTCGCCCCTATCAGGACGGTGACACTCAGGGCATTTTAGATCTGATTGCCGGTCTCCAGCGCAACGAGCTTGATATTAATTCGCTTACTGACCAACCGGATTTAGCCAATATCGATGGTTTTTATGGTCAAGGCTCAAGCGGCTTTTGGGTAGCCGTTGCTGCCGATAAAATCGTTGGAACTATTGCACTACTCGATATCACCCAAAGACAAACGGCTTTGCGAAACAGGTTTGTTGCCCCTGATTATCGGGGTAAAGACGTTGGCGGAGAGATTCGAACTCTCGGCCTCCTGCTCCCAAAGCAGGCGCGCTAACCAGACTACGCTACGTCCCGTATCAAAAAATCTATAATGAACTATTTTTTCCCACTTGGCAAAACCAATCCTACTAATGATTCAAATTGTTTGAAGGAGAAATAATGTTGGCAAAACGCATCAACGCATCATGATATGATGATACGTTTATGAAAGATTTTTCCAAAACCCGTCCCCAAGAGCAAGACCTCAGAGATTTGCTCAACGAACGCATTCTTATTCTCGATGGAGCAATGGGTACAATGATTCAGCAGGAGAAATTGGAGGAAGTCGATTTCCGAGGAGAATTATTTAAGAAGCACGACAGTGAATTAAAGGGTAATAACGATTTA
>CALJEW010000397.1 GCA_938074585.1 uncultured Rhodospirillales bacterium
TCACATAGCAACATCATCTTCAATGTTGTAAATTGTGCCTTTTTTAGATCCAATCGTTAAGCATAGATCATGCTGTTGGGTGAATATACCGTCAGAGTCCCAAAATGACTCGCGTGGGTCCACTGGCTGCTTTAGGCCCAAACCGGTGCTGTCAGACGAATGCGAACTCGTCTCAGTATGGCATGATAGTGTCTCTATTATGCCGCACATAGTTGCCGCCACTCAGTGATTGCGGCGTTTCTCTGAGATTTGAAATCTTCGCGGCTGGTTAAATGGCGTTCATGGTTGAAATGATTGCTAACAAAGACTTCTAGGACTTCACCCTCATGGTCAACAGCACGCCACAAATAGTGTGTTTCTCCATTTAAGCGTGAGGTAATCATTGGAAATCCAGTTTGCGCAAGCAAGAACAAGGTAGGTTAATATTTGCATGGGAAAAATAAAGTGGGACAAGCCGATAACTTATTATCCGCAGGCATAAAAAAAGTCTAATTCTGTTGCGCTTTGTAAAACTCCGCAAACTTCATGTCGACTTTCAATATGTGGTTTTTTAGCCAGTTGGTCAAAAATTCGATTAGAGCATCATAGTCAAAGGAATATGGGTTCGTCATAAAGACTGATTGAAACTCTCGGACCTGTAAATCCAAGGCCTTGTGAACTTGTTTATGAACTTCGATATCTGGATAACCGCTCTCTTTCATCAAACGTTCTTCATGATCAAAATGTGCTTCGATGTAATTGACCAAAGCAATAAGCGCCAAGGAGGTAGAGGCAGGCGGAACACCTATAGACTGTTTATCATTTAAATCATTTATTAAAGAAAAAAGCTCCCAGTGCTCGTTATCAATTTCAGCATCACTAATTTTGAAACGATCTGACCATTCAACAATTGTCATTTTGATTTCCTAAAAGACAGCAGGAAGATAAAACCTTCCCTGATTAACAAATGGCGTAATAAATAAGGCAACAACCACATGTTTCGAAATGCGGTCTCATCATTTTATGACAACACCCGCATTCCGGTTGGCCATTAATAAATGTTACTTAGCCAATACATCAATGACAACAACAGGTCATTGATTTTAGTCAAATCACAGCTCTGGTTGAAAGACTGTCTGGTGAATATGAACTGAATCTAAATGGTGTCGAAGCCTTGTCTATGCGCTAGATTTTTGACGTTAAAAAAGAGCAATGGAGGCGCGGTGTATATCATTACGTCTTAGTCGATGGTTCCATCGTGTATTTCTTAAGGCAGTGCAAAAAATGGAATTGTTATAATCAACTAATTTGATGATGTGTAGACGTGACATATATATAAAAATTCATGATTTTTAGTCATGAGGCGATGATAAAAAGTAGGTTTACATCATGCGCTTAAAGAGCTTACGTTAATAATTCAAAAAGGGCTCATAAATGAAGAAAGCTCAATATTTTAATAAACGGGTCTTTAACAAAGACAATTATTGTTAACAATGAATATTAAATTTGGGAGTGTTATCATGAATAAATTTTTGATGTCTTTAACGGCATGTCTGATGCTGGGGTTCACATTCGTGTCAGATTCCGCAGCTGTATATCCTGAGAAACCAATAACCATCGTCGTTGTATATGGTGCAGGTGGAAGTGGCGATACCACTATCCGAGCCATTGCGGACTATGCGCAGAGAACGACAGGCGCAACAGTTATCGTCGAAAATAGAGCCGGTGGAGGGGGAACTATTGGTGTTAGTTTCCTTTCGCGCGCAGCGGCTGACGGGTACACGCTTGGGCTGGTATCTACGAGCCCATTTACTGTGACGCCTTACTTTAAAAGTGTTACATATGACCCTTTAAAAGAATTTACATATCTAGGGCAGTACACAGTCTCTCCGGCTCCGGTTATTGTTCTTGCTGATTCTCCGTTTAAGACAATGGAAGATCTCGTGGCATTTGGGCAAGCGAACCCAGGCAAGCTGCGTTGGGCAACGGGTTCTCCCCGTGGGACAAACCACATTGCGACAGAAGCAGCACTTCGACAGAACAATATTAAAGGTCAATTTGTTCCGTTTAAGGGTGGTGCTAAAGCAATGACGGCGTTGCTTGCAGGTAATATCGAATTTGCTGTCGTGACAGATTTCGGTCCGGCCTTGAAAAATAAGCAGGTCAGATTACTTGCAGAAAGTGGTCCGAATAAAATTAAGGGTCATGCTGATATTCGGACCTTTAAAGAGCTCGGATACGACCTTACTTTGCCAATCTTTCTTGGTGTAGGTGCCCCTGCTGGAATTCCAGATGAGGCTGTAAAATTCTGGGAAAAAGTTCTACTTGGTGTTTCTAAGGATCCTGGCTTTGCAAATATCCTGAGTAAATACCTGACCCCACAAGCGTACTTGGATAGTGCCGCTTTCACGAACCGGATTCATTCGGGTTATACGAATACTGGAAAAACCCTGAAGGCTTTAGGCCTTTTGGATAAGTAGAAAAAGATAATGCACATGTTTATTATCTTGGAAATTATGTAATGAAGAATGTTCAATATATTATTGGATCTGTTTTTTGCATTGGTCTGGGCGCAGTGGCGACGTGGGGAGGGCTAAATCTTCAGCTCTTTGTCATGGGAGTCCCTTCGTCCGGGCTATTTCCATTTTTATTCGGAGTTGTTTTAATCACGGTTGGTTTGGCATCTCTTTTCATCGACGTACGAAATTACAAGGCACACGTTTCTAACGAGCTATCATCGTTCAATTCTGGTGCCCGTAAAGTACTCTCCTATTTTGGATTAAGTATTATTTGCACTTTGTTAATCCCCTATTTAGGCTTTGTTATTCCAGCCTTTGTCTTGTTATTTATTCTATTTAAATTTGTCGAAAATATTGATTGGAAGCCGAGTCTATATCTTGCATCGGGCTTTATAATTTTTTGCGATATTCTATTTATCAGAATGTTAGGTGTGCAACTTCAAAGTTTTAATATCTAGAGGAAATACATTAATTATGGAAGTTTTCGATTCTGTAATGCTTGGGTTCGCTACAGCTCTTACTCCTTACAATCTTCTTTATTGTTTTTTAGGCGTCTTTACTGGGACCGTTATCGGTGTTTTGCCTGGCTTAGGCCCAACCGCAACTATGTCACTGCTGATACCCGTTACGTTTCACATGGATACAACAGGCGCCATTATTATGCTTGCTGGCATCTATTACGGGGCGATGTATGGGGGCTCAATTACATCAATTCTAGTTAATATACCTGGAGAAGCTGCTACCGTTATTACCTGTATTGATGGCCATCAAATGGCAAAAAAGGGTCGTGCAGGACCCGCATTGGGTATATCTGCGTTTGGATCCCTTTTTGCTGGTGTTGCGACTGTTCTGGGGATTGTCATCATCGGGCCTCCCCTCGCTCAGGTCGCACTTGAATTCGGGCCACCAGAGAATTTCTCGCTTATTGTTTTTGGCCTGATTCTTGTCATATTTATTTCTACTGGATCGAAACTACGATCTTTTATGAGTGCGATGGTCGGAA
>CALJEW010000398.1 GCA_938074585.1 uncultured Rhodospirillales bacterium
TATTTCCATCGACTTAATTGCCGTTCTTTTTGGTGGCCTTATGGGGTTGTTGCCCATCTTTGCCAGCGACATATTACACGTCGGCCCCAGTGGTTTAGGTGTCATGCGTTCAATGCCGGGAGTTGGCTCTTTGATTGTTGGGATATTGCTTACACAAATCGCAGCGCCACGCTATATGGGCCCTACCCTGTTTTTCTCGCTCGCCGTCTTTGGTTTATCAATCACAGCATTTAGCTTATCAGAAACCTATTGGATTTCATTAGTGGCCTTAGGGATTTATGGGGCGGCGGATATGGTCAGTGTTTATGTGCGCCAAACACTTGTTCAAATTGCCACACCGGATCCCATGCGTGGCCGCGTTAGTGCTGTTAACGCGATATCGATCAACGCATCAAATGAACTGGGCGATTTCCGCGCGGGTGTTATGGCTGGCGGCATTGGCACCGTTCCCGCCGTGCTAGTTGGCGGCATAACAACCGTTGCAGCCACCATCCTCTGGATGAAGCTGTTCCCCGCCATTCGCAGAATTGATCGATTAGATCAAATCAAGATGAATGGCTAAAGTACTAGAGAGCTAATTAGCCAATCGCTTCAATAAACATCTTCTCATACTCTTCGACCGTTGGCCGTTTCGGGTTTGCAAAATGACACGCATCGGTCATGCAGTGGGTGGCTAAACCAGGCACCATATCAGCCGTCACTCCCATAGCGCCTAAGTTTTCAGGCAAACCAAGCGTCTGATTGTATTCACTAATCCAATCAGAAATATTAGCATTGTCCGCCAAGCCCATGGCACGACGGATTTGTTCATACTTATTACCCACATGGTCGGCGTTAAAACGAAGCACCGTTGGCAAGAACACGGCGTTTAAAGTGCCATGGTGCGCGCCCAATTTATCATTCGCTCCTACGGCATGGCTCATGGAATGGACGGAGCCTAACCCTTTGGCAAAGGCCATAGCGCCTTCACTGGCAGCCATCATCATGTTCCAACGGGCATCGCGGTCATTACCATCATCGACAGCGCGTTTCAAATACGTCACAACGCGTTCCAAACCGTCTAACCCAATGGCGGCGGCGGGTGGATTAATTGCGTTTGTCAAATAAGCTTCAATGCAATGGGCCATGGCATCCATGCCGGTTGCCGCGGTTAAATGCTTGGGTAAGCTTAACGTCAATTCAGGATCACAAATTGCCATTTTGGGTATAAGATTTGAACTAACAACAACAACTTTATGTCCATCGTCCGTAATAAGTACGGACCCACCACCAACCTCACTGCCGGTTCCTGCAGTGGTTGGAATGGCAATAATTGGTGGTGCTTTGCCTATTTTATCTTTGCCACCATTCATAGCCGACCAATCATTAATCGGTCCATCGTGGCTTACGGTCAAAGCAACACCTTTACCAAGATCGATGGATGACCCACCACCGATGGCAATAATCCCATCGCAATCGTTTTCTTTGTATAAAGCTAAGGCTTCGCGCACCGCCTTTTCGGTTGGATTTCCCGGCGTACCATCAAAAACAGTTGGAGTAATTTCGTTTGGTAAAACGCTACGGACCATATCAAACACGCCACAATCAACAACGCCTTTGTCTGTACAAATCAAAGGCCGTTTAATGCCATTGCGCCGCAAAGCATCGCCTAGGACTTGAATTGCGCCAAAGTCGATTTCCATCAATGTTGGATAAGTAATGGTAGCCATTTTATTTCACCTTTTAATATTCTAAAATTTAACGTTTCGCGACCATATCAATTTCGACTAACGCTTCTCGTGCTAAGCCAGTCACTCCAATACAGGTTCTAGCAGGCAAGCGCCCAGCTGGAAAATAAGATTTATAGGTCTTGTTCATAGCTTCATAGTCACGTTTAAATTCAGTAATATAAATACGACACGACAGAACATGCTCTAGTCCAAGCCCCAAGCCATCTAACACAATGACTAGGTTATCCATAACCCGACGGGTTTGTGCTTTAATGCCGTCAGCTAATGGCTTTGTATCATCATCCGGGTATGTTGGCATTTGCCCCGTCAATTGTATCCAACCATCGCTTTCAACCGCATGGCTAAACGGAGCAACATGGGTTGGGGCAGAGGAAAAATTATGAAAAATTGGGTCAGACATGGCAACTCCTAAATAAGAATTAAGGGTGGGGGGTATGTGTTTAGTTAAAACTTGTCAATTTACAGTCAATGTGTCTGGTCATTAATCGAGAAATGCTGGACCACCAAAACTTCGATAGATTTTTTAGGGGCGTCCAAACAAGGATTAAATTACGTCCCGGATCCCAGAGCTTTTGCAATTCTTTTTCCAGAACATCCATCGATGAGCGTTGAGCATCATTACCGTCATCAAATTCCCATCGACCACCATCGTCCTTTGATTTATTACTCAGCCGCATTCCTTTGCCTTTAGATTGTATTCATATCGAGATTTAGCCTAGAGGAACACAAGAGTCCCCTTTCCATCTAATCTAAATACTACTTTGACATATAGCCTATGCACAAAATTCTGAATACAAACATATATTTTTCTACTTGAACCCCAAAGCGATTAACTCAATTCACGTTATACTATTTTTGACCTATTCTGACACTGCCTCTAATTCATCAATGAACCCAGATATCACAGAAAGTCCACGTTTCCAAAATGCAGGGTTCGTCGCGTCCAAACCAAACGGAGCCAACAATTGTTTATGGCGTTTCGTGCCGCCAGATTTCAGCATTTTAAAATACTTATCTTCGAATCCCGGATGCCCATCTTTAAAGACACTATAGAGTGAATTCACCAAACAATCGCCAAACGCATAGGCATAAACATAAAAAGGTGAATGGATAAAGTGTGGGATATACCCCCAAAGCGGTTTGTAAGCATCATCAAAATGGATAACATCACCTAGGCTTTCGCGCTGTGTCTCTATCCATATTTCTGCTAAACGACCCGAGCTTAGCTCCCCCTTAGGGCGTTCCGCATGAACCCGACGCTCAAACTCATGAAAGGCAATTTGGCGGACGACGGTATTCATCATATCTTCAACTTTGCCCGCCAGCATGATGCGTTTTCGTTTGGGGTCAGGCTCATTACTCAACAACGATTGAAACGTTAACATTTCGCCAAATACAGAGGCCGTTTCAGCCAATGTTAAGGGCGTATTTGCCATCAGCGTGCCCTGTGGTGCGGCCAAAACTTGATGGACGCCATGGCCTAATTCATGAGCTAAAGTCATGACATCGCGGGTTTTACCATGGAAATTTAACAACACATAAGGATGTGCTGATGAAACCGTTGGATGCGCAAACGCCCCTGAATTTTTACCGGGGCGCGGCGGTGCATCAATCCAGCGCTCATCAAAAAAGCGCCCAGCAATTTGAGCCATTTTAGGTGCAAACCCACTGTAAGCCGAAAGCACAGTGTCTTTTGCTTGGTCCCAAGTGAACACCTGATCATCGGCGTCTGGCAAGGGGGCATTGCGATCCCACCAATTTAGCTTTTCCTGACCAAACCAATTCGCCTTCATGGCATAATACCGGTGCGACAAATCACCATAACTATCGCGAACGGCAGCAACCAGCGCATCTACAACTTCATCTTCAACCTGATTGGCAACATTACGTGATGCCATAGGGCTTTCGAAATTGCGCCAACCGTCTTCAATCTCTTTATCTTTCACCAATGTATTGGTGATCAATGACAAAGCCCGCCCTTGATCCTGTAAGCCCTTTGATAGAGCCCGCGCTGCCACTTCACGCGCAGCCCCATCCGGGTCGGTCATTTGGTTCAATGTATCAGACATAGTGCGCTCTTCACCTGCCACATCAAAGCGCATATCGGCCATGGTTTCATCGAATAAACGCGACCATGCAGCCCTGCCGGTGACGGACTTTTCATGCAAAAGTTTTTCCAGCTCGTCTGACAACTGATGCGGACGAAGAGCGCGCGTCTCGTCGATCCACGGCTTGTATACCTGAAGTGCTTTATCTACTAATTGCTCTGATAAGCGCCCCTCATCGATTTGGTTTATTTCTAGGGTGAAGAACAAAGTTATAGAAGTAATATTCGTAACGCGTTCTTGAAGTGTTTGATAAAACCGTCCAACCTCAGCATTTCCCACATCACCAGCCAATAATAATTGAGCATAGCTCATGACTTTATAAAGTTTATCCAGAATATTTTCATAGCCCGTAATTGCGACCGCCATTTCTGCCCCAGAAATCTCAGACAGCTTGCCCTCAAACCTTTTTTGAAAAGCAGTGCTTTCGCTCAATGCTGATATCAAATCCGATTCCAGCTTTATGTCCTCAGGGCTTGAATACAGATCATCGAGGTTCCATGTGGGCAATTGTTCGGTTGCGCTCATTTCTTAAATCTTCCTATTTACGAGTCCAAATCGCTATTACCTTGCATATAAGGCTAGAATTAGTTTCCAGCAACGGGAATGATGGGATATCAAAGAAAAGAATTAATTCAGGGGATGGGAAATTGATAAAATATCCATGGCCAAATTTGCCAACAATGTTCTTCGAAAAGGCAAAGGAATTTGCCGACAAACCGTTTCTTTGGGAAAAGCATGACGGAGCATACCAACCCTTGAGCTGGAACGAAGTCGCGAATCAGGTTGCCACAATCGCCCAGTGCTTAAAAAATCAAGGTATTGAACCCGGCGACCGCGTTGCGCTGATTTGTGAAAACCGGGCAATGTGGCTAATAAGTGATTTTGCAATTATGGCCATTGGAGCCATAACGGTTCCCACCTACATTACAAACACAACAAACGATCATTTACATATATTATCCGATAGTGGGGCGAAAGCCGCTATTGTGTCGACCAATCGGTTAGCAGAACGGTTGATCCCGGCAATAGATCAAACGGATGAAGTCCAATTTATCATAGCCTTAGAGACACCAGTGGCGGTTTCTAAGAAAGCAAAGCTGTTGAAATGGGACGATATTATCCATGAAAACAAAGGCAGTCATTCGGCTGTTTTTGAATTAGCAAAAAGCTGGAACGATTTAGAAACCGCATGCTTGATCTACACATCAGGGACCGTTGGAAAACCAAAAGGCGTTATGTTAAACCATCGCAGCCAATTCCATAATGCATTAGGAGCAAAAGATGCACTGACTGAACTTGGCATTGGTGATGATGTATTTTTGTCGTTCCTTCCCCTATCACATTCCTATGAACACGTGGCGGGGCACTTTTTCCCAATTTGTGTTGGGGCGCAAATCTATTACGCAGAGGGTATTGAGACGTTGAGTATTAATATGGTTGAAGCCCAACCAACCATCATGACCGCTGTACCTCGGTTATATGAGACTATGCATCAACGCATCATCCAAGGTGTCAAAAAATCAGGTGGCCTTAAAGAAATAATGTTCATGGCTGCGCTAAATTTAGGCCGCAAACGCTATGTCGGGAAGAGGCTTGGTTTGATCGGCACCATACAGGATGCCGTTTTAGACAAATTGGTTCGCGATAAGGTCCGTGCACGGTTCGGCGGGCGCTTAAAAGCGTTGGTATCTGGCGGGGCTCCCTTAAACCCTGAAATAGGCATCTTTTTCACGGCCCTTGGTTTGCGCCTACTTCAAGGATACGGACAAACGGAAACTGCCCCGGTGATTAGCGTTAACCGTCCTGGGCATGTTAAAATGCACACGGTTGGCCCACCATTGCTGAACACCCAAGTTAAAATTGCTGACGATGGCGAAATTTTAGCTACCGGGGATTTGGTCATGCAGGGCTATTGGCGCAATGAAGAAGCCACCCGCGAAGCCATCCGCGACGGCTGGGTCCATACCGGTGATATTGGCCATTTTGATGAAGATGGGTTTTTGGTCATCACGGACCGCAAGAAAGACATTATCGTTAATTCAGGCGGTGATAATATTGCGCCGCAACGTATTGAGGCCCTGATAACAATGCCACCAAAAATTGCACAAGCAATGGTTTATGGCGACAAACGGCCACATATTGTTGCATTGTTGGTACCAGATGACGTTTGGCTTCGGGAATGGGCAAAAGCAAATTTAAAAGCTTCTTCCTTGGATCAACTTTTCGATGATCCGGATTTAATAAAAGCTTTAAGACCTGAAGTGGATAAGGTGAATTTAAATTTATCAAATATTGAAAAGATCCGTCGTTTCATTGTCGCCAAAGATGCTTTTACCATTGATAATGAACAGATGACGCCTTCCATGAAGGTCCGTCGCCATAAAATCAAAGAGATCTATGGGGATCAATTAGAAAAGCTTTATCATAAATAGCTTAGAGCGACGCGTTAACGACTTTAAACTGGTCTTCGTAATGGACCATACCATGCTGAAAGCTCTCCGCAATCCGCCCTGCCCGAATGACAAATTCGACAGCAACATCGGGTTCGAATAAATCAGCAATGGTAACTCGAAAATGCCCAAGCCATAATTCGAAGTGTGTAGGTGTGATATTTTTAAGGGCCACGTACTTGACCATAGGACTACGTTTATGAAGACCGTAGCTTAACATCACAGACGTCCAAAATGTCACCACCGTGTTCAAGTGACGGTCCCAATTATCCATAATTACATCATTAAAGATCGACCCAAGCTCTTGGACATTACGAATACGGCCATAAAACGAATGGACCAATTCTTGGATGTTTGCAGCATCGACTTTAGAATGTTTTATTGTTTAAAGGGCCTTAGGCCTGCGCTTGCGGACATTTGCAACAAACAACCCAATCAAAATCGCACCAAGGGCAGTAACGATTTGCATCGTTATTTCTTCACCCATCAAAAATGCGCCCAAAATCACACCCATTATTGGGATCAAGTAATTAATATAGGCCATAAACCCAGCCCCCCGTTCAGCAATGAGCTTTAGGTAAATCAGCGACGCAAGTGCCGTTGGTAAAACCCCCAAATGGATAACGCCAATAAGAGCCGTATTTGATGGTTTTATTGTCCACGGTTGTTCAATCCATAATGCAAATGGCAACAAGAACAAAAAACCGGCCGTCATAATGGCTACAGATCGGCCTAACACGCTAGATGGCGGCATATTCCGAGCCACCACAGTTGTAACTCCGTAGCTCAGACCGGCCATAGCAATGGCTAATTGACGGAGCCCATTTTCACCCAACCCACCAAACACAGATGGACCGACTAAAATCACAATGCCCAAAAATCCGATAGAAATACCAAGCAATCGTTGAGGTGTCAGCCGGTCGCCTTCTGTAAAGAAATGTGCCAAAACCACAGTTGATAAGGGCATAGTTGCCATCAAAACCGCCGTCAAACCACTTTCAACAACCACTTCCCCCCAACCAATCAAGCTAAACGGTAAAACATTACCAAATAACCCCACCAAAAAGCACATGAACCAGGCTTTACCCGATTTTGGCAAAGGTTCACCTTTATAGAGAAGAATGCTAAGCAAAATGATCATAGCAACGAACAAGCGGATAACTGTTAACGTTAAAGGGGGGATCGTGACAACAGAAACCTTGATCACTAAAAAGGACGAGCTCCAAAGCCCTGCTAAAAATAAAAGCGATAGGTAATGCCGAGCTGGAATGGCTCCGCCGATGGGATACACCGTCATAAAATCGGCCTAATTAAACGTTGTAAAAAGTCTTATACCATTCGACAAATTGCGGAATTCCCTGATCAATTGTTGTTGAAGGGACGAATCCGAAATCTCGCTTCGTTGGATCAATATCAGCATAGGTTTCTTTAACATCCCCAGGCTGCATTGGTAAAAACTCGATTTCTGCTTTCACGCCTAATGCATCTTCAATCAGCGAAATAAACCGCATTAAAGGCTCTGAACTGTTATTGCCTATGTTGTAAACTTTATGAGGTGTTGCGTTTGTTGCCGTCGGGGGCTTACCAAGGCCACCCAGAATCCCAGCAACGATATCTTCAACATATGTAAAGTCGCGACGCATATCACCGTTATTAAAAACGGGGATTTTCTCTCCAGCCAGAATCTTTTTAACAAAAATAAACGCCGACATATCTGGGCGTCCCCAAGGACCATAGACCGTAAAGAATCGAAGCCCCGTCAACCGTAATCCAAACATGTGAGAATAAGAATGCGACATCAATTCAACAGATTTTTTAGTAGCTGCATACAGAGATACCGGTGTGTCCGTCTGATCATCTACGGAAAAAGGAAGTTTCGTATTCGTTCCATATACGCTTGACGATGACGCATACATCATATGCTCAAGATGCTTCAATTTTCGGGCCATTTCTAGCATCACCAACTGGCCTTCAATATTAGCATTTGTATAGGCATATGGATTCACAAGCGAATACCGAACCCCTGCCTGAGCTGCTAAATGAATAATGGATGTAATATCCAGATGACGATCAATCACATCTCCCATCGCATCTTTATCTGCAATGTTGGCCTTTATGAAACTGAAATTTTCATGCACCAACAGACGACTAAGCCGGGCTTCTTTTAAAGTTACATCATAATAATCATTGAGGATATCAACACCAATGACGCGACGGCCTTGGCTTAACAAAGCTTGAATAGTGTGAAATCCAATAAATCCAGCGGCGCCAGTAATAAGTATGGTCATAATTTTGAAATTTTCATAATATTAAGAAACAAGTTTATTTGAATAAGGGTATACCCTTTGGTTTCTCAAATTGCACTCGACTATTTCTATTTCAAATCAAAACAATATGAAGTAGATACAATAAGGTGTTTTTGGAAATCCCTATAGCACTGGCATACAGCATGCTTGAGAAATGTTTAACAATAATTGTTGCATCCGCTTGCAACTGGTCCAAAGAAAAATCTTTTTCAAGGTCTAATTTGGGCTCAACCGCATAAGTAGTATCTGGGTTGCTAATATTAGAAAAAGTTATTTGAATTACCCATTGCCTATCAACTTTACGGAATAGAATAATGTTGATAATCCATCACACAGTAACCGTTGATGGACATTTGAACTAAAATATATCTAAATTTGTAGTTTTTCCTGACTTCACCTTGGTTATCAGAGTGCTCTTAAGACGTGAATAGTGGTTTTACAATCCAAACCACAACACACGGGCTATAAATAGCCATAAATCAGGAAACCGGCCTTAAACTCTTTCAAATTTTAAAAGTTTTCATTTCGACGATTGTACCTCTTAGTCCCAAAGGGTACATTAGATGTAAATTAAATGTTAATACATAAATCCGATGGGGTTATCTAATGGGCTTACTCGACGTATCACTTGATCATAAATACACCTTAAAACGTGGCCGTATTTTCCTAACAGGTACACAGGCCCTCGTTCGCCTAACACTAATGCAACGCCAGCGAGACGAGCAAGTCGGTTTAAATACAGCCGGTTATGTATCAGGATACCGGGGCTCACCATTAGGCGGGATGGATAAAGAGTTCAATAATGCCAAACAACTATTAAAGGCCCACCATGTAAAGTTCCACCCAGCTGTAAATGAAGATTTAGCCGCTACTGCTGTCTGGGGCACACAGCAAATTAATTTATTTCCGGATTCCAATTACGATGGCGTTTTCGGCATGTGGTATGGAAAAGGCCCAGGCGTTGACCGTTCAGGAGACGCTTTTCGCCATGCCAATTTTGCAGGAACCGCACCAAATGGCGGTGTTTTGGTTATGGCAGGTGATGACCCAGCCTGCAAATCATCGACAGTCCCAAGCCAGTCTGAACACGCATTGATAGATGCGAATATCCCCATTTTAAACCCAGTCAATGTCCAAGAAATTTTGGATTTTGGGATCTACGGTTGGGCGATGTCGCGCTATTCAGGCTGTTGGGTTGGAATGAAATGCATTACCGATACTGTAGATACTTCCGCATCAGTGGATGTTGATACAGACCGCGTCAAAATTGTAATTCCAACTGATTTTGAAATGCCCGATGACGGGTTGCATATCCGCTGGCCCGACCCAGCCCTTGATCAAGAACTTCGTCTCCAAAAGCACAAAATCTATGCAGCCCTTGCTTTTGCCCGGGCCAATAAAATTAATTACACGACAATGGACAGCAAAAAGCCACGTTTCGGTATTGTGTCTACGGGCAAAAGTTATTTGGATACCCTACAAGCGCTAAATGATTTGGGTATTGATCAGGATGAAGCCGAACGCATTGGTATACGTCTTTATAAAGTGGGCATGCCTTGGCCGTTGGAACCTGATGGTATTCGTAAATTTACTGAAGGATTAGATGAGATTCTAGTCATTGAAGAAAAGCGCGCGGTTATTGAAAACCAACTTAAAGAGCAGCTTTACAATTGGAACCCAAATGTACGGCCCCGTGTTATTGGTAAACTCAATGAAGCTGGTGATTGGATTTTACCGTCGGCTGGTGAATTAACACCAGCCCGCATTGCCCACGTGATTGCTGACAGAATTCAAAATTTTCATAAAAGTCCATCGATTACCGACCGCCTAAATTTTCTAGAAGCAAAAGAACGGACCATCCTAGAGCACAAAACCTCAGTTCAGCGTATCCCTTACTTCTGCTCAGGTTGCCCGCATAACTCATCGACAAAAATCCCAGATGGATCACGCGCTTTAGCTGGGATTGGTTGTCACTACATGGTCATTTGGATGGATCGAAATACCTCAACGTTCACCCACATGGGGGCGGAAGGTGTTTCATGGATTGGCCAATCTCCGTTCACCGACACAGAGCACGTGTTCACCAATTTAGGAGACGGCACCTATTTCCATTCAGGTATCATGGCGATCCGCGCCAGTGTAGCCGCCAAAGTAAACATTACATATAAGATTCTTTATAACGATACTGTTGCCATGACCGGTGGGCAAACTATGGATGGGCCGCTTGATCCTGCCATCATTAGCCGACAGGTTTCAGCTGAAGGAGCTAAACGAGTTATTGTTGTTTCTGATGAGCCCGACAAATACCTACTTAATGCCAACTTTGCCTCCAGTGTGACATTCCACCACCGCGATGATCTAGATGGTTTACAAAAAGAATTACGCCAAGTTAAAGGTGTCAGCGTTCTGATTTATGATCAAACCTGTGCTGCGGAAAAACGCCGCCGTCGCAAGCGTGGACTTTTCCCCGACCCGTCAAAACGAGTGTTTATCAATGAAGCGGTATGTGAAGGCTGTGGCGATTGCGGTGTTCAATCAAATTGCGTATCAATCATGCCTGTCGAGACGGATTTGGGCCGTAAACGCGCTATAAACCAATCGGCGTGTAACAAGGATTTCCGATGCTTGGATGGGTTTTGCCCAAGCTTTGTTACGGTTCTAGGTGCTGAACCCCGCAAAAGACAATCGCTACAAGACGCTCCGTTCGAAGTCCTCCCCTTGCCTGCTCAAGCTTCATGTGAGAATCCGTATTCAATTGTTGTTACCGGCGTTGGCGGCACTGGTGTTGTGACGATTGGTGCGATTCTATCAATGGCCGCTCATATGGAAAAC
>CALJEW010000399.1 GCA_938074585.1 uncultured Rhodospirillales bacterium
AGCCTGAACCAAAGCCTGAACCAAAGCCAGAACCCAAGCCTGAACCAAAGCCTGAACCAAAGCCAGAACCAAAGCCAGAACCAAAGCCAGAACCAAAGCCAGAACCCAAGCCTGAACCCAAGCCTGAACCAAAGCCAGAACCGGTTGAGGTGATTATTGAAGCGGCGACGTCTGCTGCATCAGATGCGGAATCTGAAATTGTATCTCCTGAACCTGTATCGGGGTCGGAAGTTGCTGCAGTGTCTGCTCCATCAGAGACAAAATCACTTGGCCCATCGCGGATAACGATCAATGCAAAAAGTAATAGCTGGATTCAGGTTCGTGATAATAACTCAAATACGATGCTTGTAACGAGATTGCTGACCGCAGGGGAACAATATGTCGTTCCTGATCAGTCGGGGTTGGTGTTATTGACCGGAAATGCCGGCGCGCTTGAAGTTATTGTCGATGGAGACCCCGTGCCCTCTATCGGTGGAGCGGGTGTTGTTCGGCGTGGAGTTGTGCTTGACGTTGATCGTTTGAAAGCGGGAACTGCGGTTAGCAATTAAGGCTCTGAACGATAAATCGGTTATATTGATGGATGAGTAAATAATGGCAATGCTTCAAAACTGCTGAAAATCAAATGTGATGATACGGGCAAATAGGACTACAGGTCATGTCGACAGTTAAAAACCTTATACAACGTAAGAAAACCTTATCCGTGCGTGTTGGTGGTGTTCAAATTGGTGGCGGTGCCCCGATTGTTGTGCAATCGATGACCAATACAGATACAGCAGATATTGAAGGTACCGCTCAACAGGTTGCTGATTTGGCCCAGGCCGGGTCTGAAATTGTTCGGATAACGGTTGACAGGGAAGAAGCGGCGAAAGCTGTGCCTTTCATCCGCGACCGATTAGAGCAAATGGACGTTCAAGTCCCACTTGTTGGTGACTTTCATTATATTGGTCATAAATTACTGAGTGAAAATCCAGCCTGTGCCGAAGCCTTAGCAAAATATCGTATTAATCCAGGTAACGTTGGGTTTAAAGCCAAACGCGATATGCAGTTTACATCGATGATTGAAACCGCACTTGAATATAACAAGCCGGTTCGTATTGGTGTCAATTGGGGCAGTCTCAATCAAGAACTGGTTGTTACTATGATGGACGAGAACGCTAAGCTTAAAAATCCTTTGGATGCGGCTGAAGTTACTCAAAATGCCTTGATTGAATCAGCGTTGAGCAGCGCTAAGCGCGCTGAAGACTTAGGCATGGCAGCTGATAAAATTGTTTTGTCGTGCAAAGTGAGTGCGGTTCAGGCGTTAATCTCTGTTTATCAAGGGTTGGCATCTCGCGGAGATTACGCATTGCATTTGGGGCTAACCGAAGCGGGTATGGGTTCCAAAGGTATCGTCGCCTCGACGGCCGCAATGGGCATTTTGTTGCAACAAGGTATTGGAGATACTATCCGTGTTTCTTTAACGCCAGAGCCCGGTGGAGACCGGACCCGTGAAGTGATTGTCGCCCAAGAGATTTTACAAACCATGGGGCTTAGGTCATTTGTTCCGTTGGTTACAGCATGCCCCGGATGTGGGCGGACAACGTCTACGGTCTTCCAACATTTAGCTGAGAAAATCCAAAACTATGTGCGCAATCAAATGCCAACGTGGCGCGAAACTTACTTAGGCGTTGAAGATTTGAACTTAGCTGTTATGGGGTGCATCGTGAACGGCCCAGGTGAAAGTAAACATGCCGACATCGGGATCAGCTTACCGGGTACGGGTGAGCAACCAACGGCCCCTGTGTTTATTGACGGTGAAAAAACCCACACCTTGCGTGGTGAAGGTATTGCTGAAGAATTCCAAGAGATCGTAGATACATATGTTAGTAAAAAATATCCACGTCGCGATGCCTCATCGTCGGCCGCAGCTGAATAATCGGAATTTTTAATGGCTTCGCTTCAACCCATTCGCGGTACTCACGATATCCTAGCCGAAGATAACCGACTTCATCGTTTGGTGATGGAAACAGCTTATGAAATAGCTGCACGATATGGCTATCAAGAACATTCAACACCCATTTTTGAGTTCACAGATGTTTTCGCCAGAACTTTGGGTGATACATCTGATATAGTCACTAAAGAAATGTATACGTTCGCGGATCGCAACGGGGAAAGCCTGACTCTACGTCCAGAATATACAGCGGGCATTTGCCGGATGTTCATATCAAACGGGATGACCCAGCAATTACCGCTTAAGGTCTTTTGTCGGGGCCCTATGTTCCGTTACGAGCGCCCACAAAAGGGTCGCCAACGGCAATTTCATCAAATTGACGCCGAGATATTGGGCGTCGCAGACCCACTCGCTGATATTGAAGTCATCGCTTTAGGCGCACATATTTTGGAAGCGCTTGGCTTGATGGACCAGGTTAAGCTTGAGCTAAACACTTTGGGAGATTCAGAAAGCCGAGCTGTATATCGTAAACGGTTGGTTGAATACTTCAATGATTTCCGAGGCAAATTATCTGAAGAGAGTCTCATTCGATTGGGAAAAAACCCACTTCGTATTTTGGACTCAAAAGACAAAGGGGATCGAGTTATTGTGGAAGGCGCACCTTTGATGTCTGAAACTTTAAACGCGCTGTCGGAAGATTTTTTTAGTCAGGTGAAGCAAGGCTTGGAAAGCATTGGTGTTGCGTATCATATCGAGCCGCATTTGGTTCGGGGTATGGATTATTATTGCCATACAGCGTTTGAGTTCACGACCGATACGCTTGGTGCTCAAGGAGCAGTTTTAGCGGGTGGCCGGTATGATGGATTGATCGAAACCATGGGTGGCCCGCGAACGCCTGGGATCGGATGGGCTGCAGGTGTTGAGCGTTTATCGATGATGGTTGGAGATGCTCCAGAAGCGCCTCGCCCAATTGTTGTTATTCCGGTTGGTGCTGATCAAGCATCAAAGTCGCTGATTATTACTCAGCGATTACGTAAAGCCGGATTAAATGTTAATCTTGGGTTTTCTGGTAACGTAAAAAAGCGTCTCAACCGGGCGAATAAAGTAAATGCAGTTGCGGCTTTGTTAATTGGCGAAGATGAATTAGCGAAGGGAGTTGCTACCCTTCGCGATATGGAAACGGGCGAGCAATATGAGGCTCCGTTGTCCTCTCTTGAGGAACACCTCGCCCGCTATCGTTAGTGGGCTTATATGAACATTCACGTGCACCCAGCAGGACGCGCTTTTGTTATAGGTGCCAATCATCGAACTAGCGGGTTAAGCGTTCGTGATAGGCTGTTTGTTATCGATGCCAATGTACCTGAATTTTTAAATGAACTGCGCCAAACGGGTCTTCGTGATGGTTTGTTATTGGCGACGTGTGATCGGGTTGAAGTGCTGGGCATTCATTCTGAGCCTGAAATTTTGTTTTCATCGATCAGAAAAATATTTGCAACCCATGCTGAAATGCCCGAGGAGGAACTATGCAAAATTTTATATGTGCGAGAAGGTCCGGCGGCTGTTCGTCATTTGTTTTCCGTTACGGCATCGCTTAAAAGTTTGGTGATAGGCGAGCCGCAAGTATTCGGCCAAGTTAAAGCCGCCCACCGCATGGCAAAAGATGCGGATATGGTTCATGGCGCTTTTGAAGGTTTGTTGCAATCGGCATACGGGGCAGCTAAGCGAGTTCGGACAGAGACTGCAATTGGTGAACGCCCTGTTTCGATCGCGTCGGCGGCATGTGTTGTTGCGCGAAGCTTGCATGGAGGATTAGAGAGGCTGAATGTCGTTGTTATTGGTGGCGGGGAAATGGGCGAGCTTATGGCCCGGCAGTTTAAAGATAATGGGGTTAAAGTACTTACAGTTAGTCATCCTAACCCAGCACGCATAACACAACTAGCTAACCGGCTTGAATGCCATATCACGCCATATGAAAAACTTGTCGATGCATTAGCAGAAGCTGATATCATTATATGCGCGATGGGTACCCGGCGGCATAGTTTGAGTGTTGATATGGTTCGGGTTGCTTTGAAGGCGCGTAGAAACAAGCCTCAGTTGATAATTGATACGGCCATTCCGGGCGATGTCGAAACCGCAGTGAACAGAATTGACGATGCTTTTTTATATGATTTGACTGATTTGGAGCGTGTCGCATTAGAAGGTTTGACGAGCCGGGAAGCGGAAGGCGAGGCAGCTAAGATGCTGATTGAAGAAGCGGTTACTGATTATTTGAAAGATCATGCATCTCGAGATGCGGTGCCGTTACTTATCCAGTTGCGAAGACATTTCGAAGCGATCCAGCAAACTGTCTTGGATGATCATTCAAACGATGCGGCACGGGCCACCGAATTATTAGTCTCAAAGTTACTACATTGCCCATCTGAGGTTTTGCGCGAAATGGCAGTCAATGGAAAAACAGAAATTAAAGATGCAGAAAGCTTATTGCGCGTTCTGTTTAATCTTAATAATACGAACAAGGAGAATAAAAAGTGAGTTTAGACGAAAATCTTAATCGGGTACTGGCACGTCATGAGGAACTTTCAAGTTTGATGTCTTCAGATACACAACGATCGGCAGATGAGTTTGTAAAAATGTCCCGTGAATACGCTGAGCTTTCGCCTGTTGTCCTCGGTATTATAGCGTTGCGGGATGCGGAAACAGAATTGGATGATTTGCAATTGATGAGCAATGATCCCGATGCAGATGATGAAATGCGTGAACTGGCCCAAGAAGAACATCGTGAATTACAAGGAACGTTGCCTGAATTAGCCCGTGCTGTTCAAATTCTGTTAGTCCCGAAAGATGAAGTCGATACGAAAAACGCAATTCTAGAACTCCGTGCAGGAACCGGTGGAGACGAAGCGGCTTTGTTTGCAGCTGATTTGTTCCGCATGTATCAACGATATGCAGAAACTCGAAAGTGGAAGTTCGAAATTATGAGCATGAGCGAAATCGGTATTGGCGGAATTAAAGAAGTCATTGCGTCAGTATCTGGTAAAGATGTGTTTTCGCGTTTAAAATTTGAATCAGGAGTGCATCGGGTGCAGCGGGTTCCGGCAACCGAATCTGGTGGACGCATTCACACTTCTGCCGCAACCGTTGCTGTCATGCCCGAAGCTGAAGAGGTGGATGTGCAAATTGAAGGCAAAGATTTGCGGGTCGATGTGTTCAGGGCCAGTGGCCCTGGCGGACAGTCGGTGAATACAACAGATTCTGCGGTGCGTATTACCCACATCCCAACCGGCATTGTCGTTTCTCAACAAGACGAGAAATCACAACACAAAAACAGAGCAAAAGGCATGCGGGTTTTGCGGGCCCGTATTTATGAGCAACGGCGCCAAAAATTAGATGATGAGCGCTCAACCGCACGCCGTAGCCAAGTTGGTTCTGGAGATCGGTCTGAACGTATTCGAACTTATAATTTCCCCGATCGACGGGTCACGGATCACCGCATTAACCTGACCGTTCATAAATTAGACAGCATTTTAAACGGAGATATGGATGTTGTTGTTGAGGCCTTGATAACCGAAGACCAAGCTCAAAAGTTAGCTCAGATTAATTAATGATGATTGATGTTCGATCGGGTGGCGATGCGGTTTTGGCCGTGTACCATCGTTTGACGAAAACGGGCGTCGATAACCCGCGTTTGGATGCACGTTTGTTGGTTGCTCATGTTTTGGAGATCACCCCAACCCAACTTTTCTCTTACCCCGAAACACGGTTAAATGCTGGGCAGGTGGAGCAGCTTTCTTCGCTTGTTGAGCGTCGTTCACAGCGCGAGCCGATGGCGAGGATTTTGGGTAGCCGTGAATTTTGGAGCCTTAATTTCAAAGTCAATGAAAGCACATTGGTGCCAAGACCAGATTCAGAAACTTTAATTGAAGCCGTGTTAGCCCGTATTGAAGATAGGAATGCCCCCTTATCAATTTTGGATTTGGGCACGGGTAGTGGATGTCTATTACTAGCTCTTTTATCTGAGCTTAAGGCGGCTACAGGTTTAGGTGTTGATATGAGTGAACACGCTTTAAAAACGGCATCTGGAAATGCTAAAACATTGGGATTTGCTGATCGGGCTCGATTCCAACGATCAAATTGGTTCGAGAATATCGACAAAAAAGAAATGCCTTTTGATATAATTATCTCTAATCCGCCTTACATTCCCGACGATGAAATTACCCGATTAGAACCGGATGTTTCTAAATATGATCCATATATGGCTTTATCTGGAGGGAGTGACGGTCTTGATTCTTACCGTAAATTGATACCGAAGATGTCAGATTCGTTGACTTTAGATGGTGTAATTGCGATTGAAGTTGGTGTGAACCAGGCCTTGGATGTCGCTGGATTTGGAGAGGCGGGTGCATTGGCATTAGAGGAAATATGCAAAGATATTGCGGGGTTGGATAGGGTATTGGTTTTCCGATTAAAACCTAAATTAAAATTAACTAAAAAAACAGTTGGAATATACGTAATTCCCGACTAAGTTAGTATTTGAAAGTAGTTTTAGGGCTGCTCGGGTCCATAAAAAAATTCAAAAACTTCGAGATCAGTGATTTTTAAGATCGAATTTGAGTTTAAGACCCCCGTTTAATTTCCCCTTGCGGACGCGGAATAACATTCATGGTGGATGTCTCCGATAATAACCGTGACGACTTAGTTGAGTAATCATTTGTTGTGTGGGGATTAGTAAGAAACCGGAAATTGACACAAAATGAAACCAGGTTCGAACAGAAGACCTCGCACTCGCCCTAACAATACCAACAATAACAGCAGTAAGCGTCAAGGCGGCAAGAGCTCTTACGATAGTAGTGGCCCGGACGGTAAAGTTCGTGGCACCGCTCAGCAGGTATTGGAAAAATACCAAGCGTTAGGGCGCGATGCGTCATCTGCGGGGGACCGGGTTTCAGCTGAAGCTTATTTTCAATTTGCCGAGCATTATTACCGTGTGGTTAATGTAGAAGGCGGAGGATCACAGTCGCGCCGTGAGATGCGCCCGAATGAGGAAGCCGAATTAGAAACTACTGAGAATCAACAGGTAGCACCAAGTGCTGCTGCTCAAGCAGCTCCGGCTCCAAAATCCAGGCCCAAGCAATCAGCAGTAGAAGTTTTAAACGTACCTATTATGCCAGGGCCTATTGATGTTCTCATAGCTGAAGAACAATCCCCAGACCAATCTAATGATAAAGTTCAAGAGCCTGTTGTGGTTGCTGATGATGATGTGGCAGAAGATAAGCTAAAACCTGTTCGCCGGCGTCGTGCACGAGCTAAGCCTGCGGTTAAAAAAGCAGAGTCTGAATCTGAACCTGTTGAAGCTTAAGTGATCTTAATGACATCGTTTGTCTGAACAGTCCCGGTTTGCACAATTTCAGCAAACACTCCGCAGTTGGTGTGGCCAAATGCGCTTTGTAGGGATTTTAAAATATTTACATCACGCTTTGATGTTTCAGGATTTACGTGCGTTGCAACACAGCGACCCACAGGGGCCACGACTTTGAACGTCGCGCCACCTAAATTGAATGTTTTGTCTAGCCAGTTGTTTTCGAGCCATGGGGCGTCAGATTCAAAATAGAAGTTGCCGCGAAACCGGATGGGGTCTAGCTCCATTCCCGTCACGCGGCCGATGTCGCGTATACTTGCCAAATTTATAAGCGATACAAAAGGCTTCGATTGATCAGATAGCATTTCACCTGTTTGGGTCTCGAATATTTTGACGCACCCGCGGGCTTCATCGCCCATGAATGCAGTTAAAAAATCCTCGATCATCGTTCGCCCAATGGGGCTGCTTAACTGTCCACGCGAAACCTGTTTTCCGCGCCTGAGGATCGTTAGTGATTGAGTGACATGATCATACTTTGTTTCGAGTTGGGTGAGCTTCGGATTTTTGGCTTGCATTAAAAAATGGTTTTTTGGCATCCAACCCCGATTATTTAAATTGAGATTAGTTGAACCCAGTGCAATTCCGAACCTACGATCATCTTGTAAGCTAGAACATGCCTGTAAATGCGTCTCTGATAAGGCTTCAGCGCTTAACCCTTTGACCGGATAGCGATAGATATTTTTAATTATAGTCATGATTATAAAATTATCGTCCGAGTATTACGTTAAGTCAATGCGCTGTTAACGAATTTTGGTTATAATTGAACGGCTTGCGAAGAGAGATTTTTGGCACATATGTTTGGAAAGAAGCCTCAACAAATTGAGAGGTTTGAAGTTGCTATATTTGTGGGGCTTTGGACTTGGTCTAGATATAGGAATAAAAAATTGGAATTTGAAAACTACACAGAACGTGCGCGAGGATTCATTCAATCCGCTCAAACACTAGCAACTAAGTTAAACCAACAACAATTGACGCCTTTGCACCTTCTGAAAATATTATTGGAAGATCTTGAAGGGCTTGCAAGCACTTTAATTGATGCTGCGGGCGGAGAGAGTGCAAGGGCGTTAGTTACCGTTACTGTGGAATTAAATAAGCTGCCAAA
>CALJEW010000400.1 GCA_938074585.1 uncultured Rhodospirillales bacterium
AACCCAACAACCTTAGCTCAGCTGGAAGTTTCAATGAATGATATCAACACCAATTCGAATGATTTTGATGCGGAGTTATTAAACTGGCGACATGATTTTCATCAACACCCAGAATTAGGGTTTGAAGAACACCTGACGGCACAAAAAGTAGCAGAAATTCTTCGTTCTTGTGGGATTGAAGTATACGAAGGGGTCGGGAAGACAGGTGTTGTTGGAGTGTTGAAATGTGGCACAGGTGAAAGTGCAATTGGATTGCGCGCCGATATGGATGCCTTGGCGATTACGGAAGAGAACGACATCCCTTATAAATCAGTTCATGAAGGCCGGATGCATGCGTGTGGTCATGATGGCCACACGACGATGCTATTGGGTGCAGCAAAAAAACTGAGCAGCCAGCGCGAATTCAATGGTACCGTTGTCTTCATTTTCCAGCCGGCTGAAGAGCATGGTCAAGGGGCGTTGGCAATGATCGAGGATGAATTATTTGAGCGCTTCCCCGTCGATTCTGTTTATGGAATACACAATATGCCGTCACTAACGACTGGTCATTTTGCCATACGGTCTGGCCCCGTAATGGCCTGTGAAGATAATTTTGAAATAACGATCATTGGGAAAGGGGGACACGCAGCTTTACCTCATTTAAGTATCGACCCCATTGTCATCGGCTCAGAAATTGTCCTTGCCTTACAAACAGTGTTGTCTCGTACCTTTGATCCACTTGAAAGGGGTGTTTTGTCGGTTACAGATTTTTCAGTTGTAGCCACTAGAAACGTAATTCCTGAAAAAGTAGTTTTGCGCGGAGACACCCGTTCTTTTACATCAGATGTCCAATCCAAAATTGAAACGACTATGCAGCGAATTGTAGCTGGAATTTGTGCGGCCCATGGTGCTGAGTATGAATTCTCGTACTCACGGGAATTTACCGCCACAATTAACACAGAAAAGGAAGCGAATATCGCGGCCGATGTGGCACGTTCGATATTTGGTGCAGATACTGTCCATTGGGATAGCCGACCGATCATGGCCTCAGAAGATTTTGGCTTTATGCTTCAGCAGAAACCAGGGTGTTATATTCTGTTAGGCAATGGGGGGGATGGACCGGGTGGATGTGGCCTCCATAGCCCTCATTACGATTTTAATGATGAAATTCTACCCGTGGGGGTGGAGTTTTGGGTGCAACTGGTACAGTCACAACTCAAACTTGAAAGTTAGAAGGTTATCCTTCACCAGCTTCTTCAAAGATGATGTGTAAGGTGACGTAACCATTGTTGTGATTTACGTAATATTCAATTCTTCGTATGGCCTCGCAACACAAGGCGATCAGATCGGCCTAATGCTTACTTCTGAATCACGAATAACCGCGCCCCATGTGATTGCGTTAAGCTTAATGCCTTGTAAATGAACTGTTATGGGTTCAAAGCAGACGTCGATGGAAGTAGGCGCAGATTTGACCTTTTGACTTCCCTAGGTCTCTCGCTCAGAAAAAGCAAGAATGAGACTTTAAGCGGAGGGGGTCGGATAGACCTACGGAACTTCAAGTCGAATGGCAGTTAATGCAAATACCGCGAAATTCGATTGTCATTTTATTCAGAACAAAGTGGGCTGCACCTGTAAGGTGTTGTAGCCTCTTGGAAAGGAGGTTGTCCGTAAATTCACTAACCTGCCCGCAGTTCTCGCAAATCATAAAGGCGAGAGTTTCGTGATCTTCCCGACCAGGGTGTCGGCATGCAACGAAGGCGTTTAAACTTTCTAGTCGATGGACCATATTGAAATCAACCAGTTTTTTGAGGGCGCGATAAACCTGTTGCGGAGCGCGAAATCCTTGATCGCAGAGTTGGTCCAAAATAGCGTAGGCACTGAGTGGCCCGTCCGAATTTGTCAGAGCATCCATGACCAGTAATTGGTTTTTGCTTAAATTCGCAGAGATGTGTGCATGCTCATTCATGGCCGGGTTCCTTTTGAACTTTAGAGACAAGTTGATCGGAAACAATTTCCTTTGCAGAATTTTTCCAAAACCTAGGCAAAAGGGATAGGACGAACAAACCCAGTGCGGCTACCACAATGCTCGGACCGGCAGGCGTATCCCATTCCAGTGAACCAAACAAACCGCTAACAACTGAGACCGCACCAATGCCTGCGGCAAATAAAGCCATCCCCTCAGGCCCTGAAGCAAACCGGCGTGCGGCAGCCACTGGAATAATTAGCATAGCTGTTATAAGAAGCACGCCAACAACCTTCATAGCTATGGCAATAACTGCAGCCATCAGCAGCATGAAGATGATATTGGCACGTTCAGGGTTCATGCCTTCGGCTTCTGCCAGTTCACGGTTGACCGTTGCAGCGAATAGTGGCCGCCAGATGACAGCGAGAACGGCGAGCACCAACGAACCACCAAGCCAGATAATTGCAATATCTGCTTTGGAAACAGCTAGAATATCGCCGAATAGTAAACCCATCAGATCCATACGTACCCATGTTATGAACGCAAGAACAACAAGGCCCAGCGCCAATGCGGAATGGGACAAAAGGCCAAGCAATGCGTCTGCCGAAAGGGCTGCCCGCTTTTGAAGAAGCAAAAGAGCAACAGAAATACATGCAGAAACACTGAAAACAGCCAAAGTAATATTAACTTCGAAAAGGAATGCCAGTGCCACGCCGAGGAGTGCTGCGTGCGAAAGCGTATCACCAAAATAGGCAAGCCGACGCCAGACGATGAAGCAGCCAAGAGGTCCGGCTACCAAGGCGACGCCGATCCCGGCGATAATCGCCCGTATGATAAAGTCATCAAGCATCGGGTTTACCTTCTCCGTCTTGCGGGTTTTCGGGGTGATGATGTCCGTCACTTGGGTGACAGTGATCCGTAATGGAGCCATCACCATGCTGCACACGGCCGCCAGACAAATGCGTGTGATCATGGTGGTGTTCATAGACGGCGAGCGAAGAGGCCGCGCGCGCACCGAACAGGGCTTTGTATTCGGGGGTTGAAGTTACGGCGGTTGGCGTGCCCGAACAGCAAACGTGGCCATTCAAGCAGATCACCCGGTCCGTGGTTGCCATGACAACATGCAAATCATGGGAAATAAGCAAAATTCCGCAACCTAGTTCGTCGCGGATACGTTTAATCAGATCGTAAAGTATAATTTCACCACTAAAATCGACACCCTGGACGGGCTCGTCCAAAACTAGTAGATCAGGCTTTCGTGCAATGGCACGTGCAAGCATGACACGTTGGAACTCGCCGCCAGAAAGAGTGCGGACTTCCGCCGCTGCAAGGTGGCTGACACCGGTTGCTACCATTGCTTCGCTAGCCTCGGATTCACGAATATGTCCAGTTAGATTCATAAAACGACGGACGGTAAGAGGAAGCGTCCAGTCAACAGAGAGCTTCTGTGGTACGTAAGCGACACGTAGATCTAGACTGCGATTAACCTGACCTTCGTTTGGTTTGATAATTCCAAGCGCCATTTTGGCCGTTGTCGATTTCCCTGATCCATTTGGTCCGATCAGGGTAACAATTTCGCCCGGCTCTAAAGAAAAACTCACGCCACGCACAAGCCATCGACCCGCTTGGTGGACACCAGCATTGTTCAATTTAAAAAGTGGTTCAATTTTTTTTATCATAATCAGAAACAAGGTGTCCTTTTTGGTTAAAGGTATTGTCGCATCCATTTTCGTATGTTATAACATAACATAATAATGTTATAATGTAACAACTTTAATATAAATAGATTAGGTGAACTTGTCATGCATTGTTTAAAGACACTCTTTCTAGCTTCGACCCTCCTTGCCGCGTCGATTGCTGCCGCTAAGGCAGAAGTTAATGTCGTAGCCTCAATCAAGCCGATCCATTCGTTGGTTGCTGCAGTGATGTCTGGAGTAGATGAACCAGGATTGATTGTAGACGGTGCCGGGTCACCTCATAACTGGGCCCTCAAGCCTTCCCAAGCAAAGATGTTGGAATCGGCGAATATCATTTTTTGGGTAGGTCATGAATTGGAGGCTTTTTTGGTAAAGCCGCTGGAAACAGTTGGCGCAAATGCTAGGTCGGTCGAGTTAGTCGAAGCCCACGGCCTCATAAAGTATGAATTTCGTGAAGGCGGCGCTTTTGACGACCATGATCATAAAGGAGAGGACGGTCATGGGGACCATGGCAAAGAAGAGGCCGGTCATGAAGGCCATGGCAAAGAAAAGCAAGGCCACGAAATAAAACAAACAGCCAAAGACAGCCATGGTCATGAAGGCGATGATAAAGACCATAAAAAGGCTGACATAGACCACCATGAAGGTGATGGTCATGGAACTTTTGACCCCCACATATGGCTAGATCCAATTAATGCCAAGGCGATTGTCCACGAAATTGAGGAGGTTCTGGTCAAGGCTGATCCTCCTAATGCTGCCAAGTACGAAGCAAATGCAAAGGCGGTGATGATCAAATTGGATGCGTTGATTTCCGAGGTCTCTAACAAATTAAAACCAGTTCATGGCAGAGGTTTTGTGGTCTTTCACGATGCGTATCAATATTTTGAGAAGCGATTTGAGTTGACAGCATCAGGTTCGATCACTGTTTCGCCAGAAGTCATGCCAGGGGCAAAGCGAATTAAGGAAATTCAAAGGCGAGTAAAGGAATTGGGTGCAACATGCGTGTTTTCTGAGCCTCAATTCGAACCGAAACTGGTGTCAACTGTGATGGAAGGGACACAGGCGGGAACGGGAATCATTGATCCTCTTGGGGCAGCGCTTGACAGTGGACCAGATCTATATTTTGAATTGATACGAAAGATGGCTACGTCAATCAAAACCTGCCTATCGGCTTCAAGTTGACGGGAAAGCAAGCAATCGATTAAAAATTTCATTGCCTTAATCTGAGTACATAACTATCTACAAGTTGTGGTTACATTGTTCCGTCGAGTTGAACTCTTTTCGACCTTTTCGGATAAGATGCACTATAACATGAGGTCTTAGGCATTGATTTCTGGTTTCAATTTTATACTTTCCCACTTTCCTGGGTGGTATCTGTGAAGCATTTGATTGTGCTTCTTACTTTAGGCTGGGCCCTGAATGTGGCCCAGCCCGCCAACGCGCATCCTCATGCGTGGATTGATCTTTGGGTTGAAGTCGTCTTCGATCAGGCGGGAGCTATTACTGGCCTCCGTGAAGTATGGTTATTTGATGACTTCTACTCTGTATATGCAACGGAAGGGATGGACGCGGACGGCGACGGTCAACCGGATAAGGACGCGATGGCAAAGCTGGTGCGCGAAAACATAGAAAGCCTTTCAGAGTACGAATACTTTACAAAGGCATGGATTGGCGGAAATCCAGTCCATTTGAAACCGGTCACTGAAATGTCGTCAGAGATGCGCGGTAAACGGCTGGCGATGATATACTTTGTTCCGTTCGATAAACCCCTTCGCACGGATATAGGAGCGTTGACCTATTCGGTTTATGACCCAAGCTATTATACTGAAATGCTGCACGCTGAATCCCAGGACGCAATCAAACTTGTTGGGGCACCGGAGGGTTGCACATATCAACTTAAGCCTGCTGAACCGATAGAAGAGGAAGTCGCTCTCGCCTCTAGCTTAGCGGCGACAGAAACTGTCAGCAGTGATATTGGGCAGTTCTTTGCTGAACGTGTGAGCGTGCGATGCAGCTCTCACGGATAGTACTTACCACCATACTCATTATGGGAGTAGCGGCACCTATTACGATAAATGCGCTACCTGCTCTCGCTGCAGACTCTACTAAAGGTGCATCCTTGTGGATGCAGATGTCAATCTGGTTAGTGGAGCAACAAAGAGATTATCACCGGGAATTGACAACAGCTTTGAAAAGTTTGTCGCAGGAAGGAAACTGGGAGGCTTTCACGGCATTGATCCTCGGCAGTTTTCTCTATGGCATTTTCCATGCCGCTGGACCTGGTCATGGCAAGGCCGTACTGACCAGCTATTTGCTGAGCCACGGGGAAAACATAAGACGCACCCTAAGTCTCGCAACGCTTGCGGCTTTTTGTCAAGGAGTGGTCGCTATTTTGATCGTATACGGCTTAATTTATTTTGCGGGCTGGATACCGCGTGAAACGTCATCTGCCGTCCAATGGAGCGAACGGTTCAGTTTTTTTCTGGTCGCCGCTTTAGGAGCATGGCTTGCCTTTCGCGCCTTGAAGGCTATTTATCGGTTTTGGCGCACACGTCGTAGTTTTGTCAGTATGGCGCATGATCATGATGCTCTTCATACGCATGGAACCAATACGGTGTCATGCGGTCATGATCATCTCCCGAGCCCCAAACAAATGGATGCGGCTGGGGACTGGCGGGGCATGATTGGTGTTGCACTTTCCATCGGCATGCGTCCTTGCAGTGGAGCTATTTTGGTTTTGGTATTCGCAAAGGCGTTCGGAATAGCCTGGTCTGGCGTCGGTGCTGTTTTTGCCATGTCGGCAGGAACCGCAATCACTGTTGCGAGTCTTGCTTTACTGGCGATAAAGGCACGCGGTATTGCGTCTTCCCTAATCAAGAACGACACGGGGAATTGGGCGGTGCTTTCTTCAGGTTTTGCCTTGCTCGGGGGCTTGTTTATTTTGGCGATCGGCATAGGACTTTTATCACTGTCGTTTAGTGCTGCGCATCCACTGCGTCTATAATCAAACTTGGATTAAGCGGCTTTGATTGATATCAAGAAGCGCTACAATTTCTTTATTTTTGTCTCTAAAGTTATCCCGCCATGTAAAATCACGAACTTCCAGAATTGGCATAAAGCAGAAGTATAGAGTGATCACAACTAATGTCCGTTCTGAGCAATAAAGTGGACCTAACTGTATTTGTGTTGATTATTTATGCAGCTAGTTATTTTTCTTATTTTGCGGCCAGTTTTTTTATGCCCTTGCCGACGAACTCTTTTTTCCCAACTCCGACAGAGGTAACCGAATCATTTCCTTTTTTTGGTCTTCCTCATTGAATATTATAATTTGGATCTATCCAGCGGTTCAGCCAAGTTATCTTCTACCGATTGTGTCTGACCTTGCTTATACCTCGGCGAATTACGCTAAGCTCGGTATATCACGCCGCTTTCAAAACCTTCTCGCCTATATAAGTGAGTGTAAATAATAATAACTCTAGCCTAAACTGGCCCCACCCCTTGGTTAATACAGTCATAAATCAACAAAAGAACCATGGCCATAATTGAGGTGACTCTAATGGTAAATAGAGGGGGGATTTAAAGTGATGCTTTATGGGGATAGAGTGGGTAATAAATTATACGTGTTGTTGCCAATCTCTTAAGTCATTGAAAATATTGTTGACCCCTACGGGAAGGGAACCCACTTTAAAATGCCAATAACCCTGTCCTTTTCCTAGATTTCAGAGCACCGAAAGCACTGTTATCGTAACACATCTAGTAGCAATTTTGTAGCAGGAAATTGATTGATATTAATCAGCCTAATCCACGGTATTTTAACAAGGCTTATACTTTATAAAGTAGGTAAAATTGATATCACTTGCCTCTCATGTATATGCTTTATTGATTCACGCTTTTGGCCCCTATCTTGCTTTTGAGAAACATATTTAGTTTGGAGTACACACAAGTGTAATGAGGTCCCAACCCCCATAAAAGTATCCCACCAGGGGGCAGGTGGTGACCTTCATTAGTTAAGAAAGGTAGTTTAAGGATTTCTATAATGAATTGTTGGTACAATAAACCTTATATGTGAACGAGAATCTAGCCAGTTGGTGAAAATATATGGGTCCATTGGTGGTTTTCTAAGATATTTAAATAGATTTAGCTTAAAAGTAGATAGAATTTTTATAGGTATTTGAGAATTTTAATGAAAAATCTACCATTTGCACGCCCTGGACAGTTTTATCGAGGCAACCTTCACACTCATTCAACTAACTCCGACGGCGTTTTTACGGCAGAAGAAGTTTGCCGACGGTATCGAGAAGCGGGCTATGACTTCATCTCTATTTCCGAACATTTCGTTGACCGTTTTAATTTTACTATTACCGATACCAGTGCTTACAGGACGGATAATTTCACGACCCTGATCGCGGCCGAATTACATCAGGGAAAAATAATGGTCGGGGATCCATGGCACATTCTGGCCGTTGGTATTCCAATTGATTTTACGAGACCCGAACAGCAAGAAACCGGGCCCGAAATAGCCCGTCGCGCAGCTGATGCCGGTGCATTTATAGGCATTGTCCATCCATCTTGGTATGGACTGACAACGAGAGATGCCAAAACCATTGATTCAGCTCACGCCATCGAAATATATAACCACGGCTCTTCTGTTGAAGTTGAGCGTGGAGAAGACTGGCCGTTCTGTGATTTATTATTGAACGATGGATGGCGATTGAGTGGCTTTGCGACCGATGACGCACACAAGATAACTCATGACGCCTTTGGTGGATGGATCAATGTGCGTTCCGAAACCCTAGACCCGGATGCGTTGCTCGACGCCATGAAGGCTGGACTATATTATTCGTCTCAAGGACCGGAAATTCACGATATACGCATTGAAGGCAACGAGCTGCATGTAGAATGCACACCGGCGGTCAATATTTCACTGCAGGGGCGAGGCGCGCGTTCTAATTATATCAGTGGAGAAGGACTAAAGGCAGCATCTTTTCCAACCGAGCGGTTTGAAGAAGCTTATGTCCGAGTTACTGTTCGGGATGAATCTGGAAATCGAGCTTGGTCCAATCCGATCTGGTTTGACTGATGCTTTAACGGGATACAGGCACACAGAATGAAGAGGCAGGTACCTTCATACAAACACCCCATTGGGGGATGATGTACTAAATCAAAATTATAAAAATATAAAATATTTCAATACAAAATATGTTGGTTTCGTATCCGTATATGGTCCAAAAGTAAATTTTATGAGTTGAGCTAAACGATTTACCATTAATATTAAAGAACAAATATCATAATGTTAAATTCTTGACGTTATAGCTAGTAAACGGGCATTGCTTTCGACCACCTTCTTTTGAGTATCAATGGTCCTAAATCATCAGTATATTTTCGAAGTTATACAAATACTATCTTTGGTGTGTCCCCTCTACTTAGACAGACCGGATATCTTAAAATGAAATTACTTTGAAAAAGTTATGAAAGACTGATCTGAACTACCGCTCTCTTCGTATAAAGAATATCGAAACATTTTGGAGTTATACCTATGAAAAATATTATACCCGTGACTTTTGTGTCTGCGTTTTTTGCTTTTTCCCCTGCACATGCAGGAAGTTGTGGTGGAGGTGAACACTCTCACAATCCCGAAGAAATGGCGTCCAAATATTTCAATCAAATGGATGCAAATGGCGATGAGATCATTACTAAGGCTGAGTTTGAGGCATCAACCATGGCGAAAATGATTAAGTCGTTTGATTCTCTTGAACCCAATAAAAGTGGTGTAGTCACGAAAAACGACTTTATCAAGACTTTCGTCAAGATGCATCCTGTCACAAAAAATGAAGCGTAAGCGCAGATAATAGTAAATTTAATAAATGTGGTTGAGTTTATTGGGGTAAAGCGGGTAAATTTACGTGTTTTTTTGACGCAAAAAAGCAGTAATTACGGCAGGTTAGTTAAAAAATAGAAATCTATAAGGCAGTCTACAACATCAATTGGCCCTTCCCAGTTTTCACATAAGCCTCACTGGCGTCTATAGCTGTCACCTATTCCTGCTTTGACGAAGATGTAGTACCCCTTTGTGTTTTAATATCATAGGTTCAGATAGGCTATGCAGAGGTGTATAGCTTAGGTTGATATCTCTTTTTGGGTCTTTATGTTGCCACCTCTCAAGTGATAGGTGACATATTTCTTCCTTTCTGATTCAGTAATTAACAATGGTATAAACAA
>CALJEW010000401.1 GCA_938074585.1 uncultured Rhodospirillales bacterium
CGATAATTTGTTGAATTGATTATCCGTGTCGACTAAATTAATCAAACTAGCAACACAATTTGCAACCGATCAAGGGAAGATCCATGGCACGCGCACCAAAATCTGAAACGAAAAAAGCCACGACAAAATCTGCCAAGTCAAAACCTAAGAAAAGTAATGATGCATCTTCTGAAGAACTATTAGAGTTCTATCGTAAAATGCTGCTAATTCGTCGCTTCGAAGAAAAAGCCGGGCAACTTTATGGAATGGGCCTGATTGGAGGTTTTTGCCACCTGTACATTGGCCAGGAAGCCGTTGTTGTTGGTATGAAAGCCGCATCGAAAAAACAAGATACGGTTATCACCAGCTACCGTGACCACGGCCACATGATTGCTTATGATATGGACCCCAATGGCGTAATGGCTGAATTGACAGGTCGTCGGGGTGGTTATTCGAAAGGCAAGGGCGGCTCGATGCATATGTTCAGCCGCGAAAAAAACTTTTTTGGCGGGCACGGTATTGTTGGTGCACAAATGCCATTAGGTACAGGCCTAGCCTTCGCCCATAAATACAAAGAAGATGGCGGCGTAAACCACGCTTACTGCGGTGATGGAGCGATCAACCAAGGTCAAATCTATGAAGCGTTTAACATGGCATCGCTTTGGAAACTTCCTATTGTTTATGTTATTGAAAATAACAGGTACGGCATGGGTACATCGATTGAGCGGGCATCAGCTGTAATCGATTTATATAAACGTGGTGACTCGTTCAACATCCCAGGCAAACAAGTTGACGGTATGGATGTTGTAGCTGTTCGGGCAGCGGGTGAAGAAGCCAATGAATGGTGCCGTTCCGGAAAAGGGCCGTTTATTCTAGAAATGAAAACCTACAGATACCGGGGGCATTCGATGTCAGACCCAGCTAAATACCGGTCCAAAGAGGAAGTCGCCAAGGTTCGTAAAGAAACAGATCCTATCGATATGTTACGTGACCGGATTTTTGCTCAAAATATTTCAGATGAAGCTTCGTTGAAAGACCTAGATAAACAGCTCAAAGGCATTGTGACGGCAGCCGCTGAATTTGCACAGCAAAGCCAAGAGCCGGACCCATTGGAACTGTATACTGATATTTACGCATAATCTTAACTTATAATTGATTAATATTTAGACCTAAACGGGAAGAGGTATAATATGGCCATTCAAGTCCTGATGCCGGCGCTATCGCCGACCATGACAGAAGGCACCATCGCCAAGTGGCTCAAACAAGTGGGCGACGCAATCGAAAGTGGCGACGTTTTGTGCGAGATCGAAACCGACAAAGCGACCATGGAAGTTGAATCCATAGATGAAGGCACTATGGGCAAAATTCTGGTCCAAGAGGGTACAGAGGGCGTTTTGGTGAATGCTCTTATCGCTGTTATTTTGGAAGAGGGGGAAGACGCCAGCGCTGCCGATAATGTTGGTGGAGCACCAGCACCTTCAAATGAACCCGTATCCGCACCTGTTGTTGATACATCGGTTCCTGCAGAAGTCGCACCTGCACCAAGCCAGCCAGCCATTGCGCCTGAGCCTGAATACACAGGGTCACGGACCAATATGACCGTACGTGAAGCTTTACGCGATGCCATGGCCGAAGAAATGCGCACCGATGACCGCGTTTTCTTGATGGGTGAAGAAGTTGCACAATACCAAGGTGCTTATAAAGTTTCACAAGGTTTATTAGACGAATTTGGTGAAAAACGCGTTATTGATACGCCAATCACTGAGCATGGCTTTACTGGACTTGGTGTTGGCGCTGCTTTTGGTGGTTTGCGCCCAATTGTTGAGTTTATGACTTTTAATTTTGCAGTCCAAGCGCTAGATCAAATCATTAATTCAGCTGCAAAAACCCGCTATATGTCGGGTGGGCAAATGAGTGCCCCAATGGTTTTCCGGGGGGCTAATGGAGCAGCAGCTCGCGTTGGAGCTCAACATTCGCAGTGTTATGCGGCATGGTATGCCCATGTTCCGGGCTTAAAAGTTGTGGCTCCTTGGTCGGGTGAAGATGCTAAGGGTTTGTTGAAAGCTGCCATTCGTGACGATAATCCGGTTATTGTCCTTGAAAACGAGATTATGTACGGACAAACCTTTGATGTTCCTGATGATCTCGATTTTGTTGTCCCTATTGGAAAAGCCAAAATCGAGCGCGTTGGATCTGATGTAACCATCACGGCTTATGCGATATCGGTCGGTTTAGCGATGGAAGCGGCAGAGCTTTTATCTAAAGAAGGTATTGAGGCTGAAGTTGTTAATCTGCGTTCCTTACGCCCGCTAGATATGGAAACGGTGATTACTTCTGTTAAAAAAACCAACCGCTTGGTCAACGTTGAAGAAAGTTGGCCGACCTGTGGAATTGGTGCTGAAATAGCGGCACAAATTATGGAACATGCGTTTGATTATTTAGATGCACCGGTTGGCCGCGTATCATGCGAAGATGTACCAATGCCATATGCCGCCAATTTAGAACAATTGGCCCTACCAAAGCCGCCACAAATAGTAGAAGCGGTAAAAACCGTCTGCTAC
>CALJEW010000402.1 GCA_938074585.1 uncultured Rhodospirillales bacterium
TAGATCAATTTGAATACCACGTTCCCGAATATGATCATCAATCAAACGCCCGGCCCAAGCGAAGCGTTTAAACCTGATAAAGGGCAAGGTTTCTAAAAGCTCTTTGTACGTCGTTCCCTTCGTTCCTTTGGGCGCAATCACCATCAATGGCTCGTTCCCACAGGCATGCCAACTGAGCCCTGCTTTCAAATCAGTGGGTTCACTAACCACAGCCACATCCAAGTGCCCGCGCCGGACATCTTCAGCCAGTTCTGCAGAAAGCCCACTGGTTACTCGCACTAAAACATGTGGTTGAGATTTGTTTAAACTGACCAAGGCATTGGCTAATACGCCGGTTAAAGCCGTCGGCACCGCGCCTAATTCCAATTGTCCTGATATTTCATGATCCGATATGGTAGCAGTTAAGCCGTTACATAACCGTACAATATCGCGTGCTTTTTCAACCAAGGCCTTGCCATTCGCGTTGATCAACGCAGGCCGGGTTGAGCGATCAAACAATTGGATTTTCAGCAAATCTTCCAAGGCTTTGATATGCAAGCTGACCGCAGACTGGGTCAAACCAATGGCTTCAGCCGCAGCGGCAAAGCTTCGGTGCTCCGCAATCGCAATCAATGTTTTCAAATGATGTATGTCCATATAAAAAGACTACCCGCTAACAAACAAAAGGCAAAGACAGCACTGGACGGATACGCTAACATGGACGATATTTAGGCATCATGACACAACAAACAGCACTTATATCACTCAAAGACGTCACCAAATCCTTCGGCACTTTGCACGCCTTAGATGACGTTAACTTAAACGTCAACCGAGGCGATTCGCTTGTTTTGATTGGTGGTTCTGGCTCCGGCAAAACCTTGATGCTAAAATGTATCATGGGTTTAATTCCGCATGACGGCGGGACAATTGAAGTCGATGGTAAAAGTATTGCGACTCTCAGCCAAGCCGATCGGGATGGTTTTTTAAACCGATTTGGCATGACATTCCAAAAATCTGGGTTGTTTGATTCAATGCTAACATGGGAAAACGTTGCTTTTCAGCTTTTACAAATGGGTATGGATCGCCAAACAGCCAAAGAACGAGCCATTGATAAGCTGGCATCTGTTGGGCTCGAAGCTGCAACTGCGGATTTGTATCCGAACGAACTTTCAGGCGGCATGCAAAAACGCGTTGGCTTGGCTCGCGCCATTGCAACGGACCCCACAATTCTATTTTTGGACGAACCAACCGCTGGCCTTGATCCGATTATGACCAACGTGATCAACGAACTTATTTTGGACGTGGTTGATCAATTGGGCGCAACCGTTGTATCTATCACATCTGATATGTCGAGTTTGAAGGTGATCTCGAACCGGGTCGCGATGATCTATGACGGCAAAATCATTTGGGACGGACTGACATCGGACGTTGAGGTTTCTAGCAACCCTTATGTCGACCAATTTGTTCACAGTCGCGCCGAAGGCCCGATAGAGATGGCCGTTCAAGCGCTTTGATATTCAGCCCTTAAATATGGGCAGGATTACCGTCAACATTTCTATATAAAACTCCTTGGCGTAACTTCAAAATGCGCTCATGTTCAGCTAATGCGGCAGGATCCATGTCAGACGCGGGGGGAGTTTCGTGAATAAAGTTCCCATGCGTGTCTTCACCCCGAACCAACCATGCGCTGTCATTTTCCGCGTTTACTTGTTCAACATCGGGGGTGATATAGCGAATAGCCACGCCAATGCGCCGGTCATCTGATGCATTCGGGTCCGACGAATGAACAATCCGAACATCATGCAAAGACATTTGGCCGGGTAGGAGTTTAGCCAAAATGCTTTCGTCTTCGTTGACGTCAACCACAACTTTCTGCCCCCGGGTCAATAAATTCTTCTCATCCAAAGTATCCGTGTGTTTCACCTGATCCCATTTATGGGTTCCAGGAATCATCTTCATACAGCCCGACACCGCGGTAGCTGGAGAAAGGGCGATCCATGCGGTTAAAACTTTAGGCTTTGATAACCCCCAATAGGTTGAATCCTGATGCCACGATACGTACGTCCCTTGGCCGGGCTCTTTAATGAATAGACTAGAACCCCAAACCATTAAGTTTGGCCCCATAACATCTTCAACCGCATCAAGTATCTTTGGATTTGATGCAAGTTCAGAGACCCAAGTCTGTAATAAATACAACTTTTGGCCCTTAGATAACTCGTACCATCCGTTATGTTTTTGCTCGTACGCTTCGAACCGTCGGCGATAAGTCGCCACCTGATCTGGAGAAAGCACATCGATAGGACAGACGTAGCCGTCTTGTTTATACTGTTCGACTTCTTGCTCATTTAAACTTTTTGACATTTGTTCCCCTCGCGTTAATCAGACTAGCACTTCATTTTGCATCTGATCGGATCAATGCGCAACCATTGTGTAGCCCCGCTTAGACATTGAGCAAAAAAAGGAGCTAACACGACAACCTCACCACCGACCGCTTTAAAATTATCCATTTTATGGTCCAGATCACGCATGTAATTACCACATATTAGGCAATGCAGGACAACTGATGTTAATTTAGTTAAGGGAAAACACTGTGGAATGACGTCTGTGATAAATATGATGGAGAAAAAACTATAAAACTCTAATCACTAATTTTATTTCTATTTTTCCAAGTTCCTGACCTTTCTTATATTTAAATTCCATCTTCATTATTACTATTATCAATTATTAATTATTAATTGTGTCTCCTCAGGGGATCGTATTTATTCTATTTTCTTACACCCCATATTTGAAAATGATTCAGTGTTTCACTACAATGCTCAAGTGTCAGATTTCTCATTAGATGAACTGGAGAACCACCTCCGCCTTTCTTCGATTGTCCTTGAGCAACGGTCAGACATAATTTTAAATTACTAATTAGGTGAATTCTACCCTTTTCATCCAATTCAAATTCCTGAAATTTCCGATCACGGCACTGACTTAATCTCATATTTGCAGCCACTCCAGCAGATACCGCTTCCATACAAACGTTAAATGCGGGCAAAAAGAATTTGTTCTTAATCAATTTAAGCGCATCAAAACCTTGATCGATAGCGATCTTTCCTTGGTAGGAGTAACAAGTGTGCGCTTGGAGCCCTTTACTTATTTTCGCTTTTGATTTGTATCCTTTTATATCAATGCAATAACCTCTGTAGTCATCTAATTGATTTAGGAGATAAACTTCAACTGCATCGCCCATAGTCTCACTCAACACCACATTCGGTGAGAGGAATAACAGACCGCTCAAAAGGATTAGGGTAAGTTTCTTCACTGTTACTTGTCTATCCCAACAAGTTCATTCCATGCAGCAACAGCACCACCATTAGGAAATATTTTTGTTTCAATACGAACAGAGTTTTCTAGTGCTTCATGTTGATGAACGACACTCATGGGATGAAAATAAGTGTCTTCTTCCTCTACCGTAAAAGTCTCTGTTCCTATCTGCATCTTCACACGCCCCTGCTTTTGATAAGCCACTGAGTGATGGTCAGGATGTGAATGAGCAGCATCAATGGTACCATTTGAGCGGAACGACACAAAACTGATCAAATTGTCTGTTGCCATTAGTACCTGTAGTTGTCTACATCAAGTTCATCTTTAGCGTAGCTAGGAGTAATAGGAAGATAGCCAGAAATCTTGGAGGAGTGAATCACAAGCTTTCCAATATCTTAGGGCATCATATATGCTCCCGGCCCTTTGACAGAAGAAATAACCTTTAGTTTTACTTCCTGACGGGAGCCTTTATGTATTTGCTCACTTATAAACAGGATACCTCCTCCAGGTTTGCATTACATAAGGATAGTACCCACTGGTACTAAATGTAGATAGAATTATAGTATCGTTTATATAAATTAGAATATTACAACTATCTAGTAACGCCAAATAATTGCTTTATTAATTAATCAGTTAAATACTTTGTCAACTGATAAAATCACTTTTTTAAATAACACTAATTACTTAACTATTGACACAATAATCACATAAAAAAAACGCGCTATTCAATTTTTTCTATGGGTAGTCGCCCCTCATCTTTACCACATTCCACCTTTTCTATTTATAACTTTTGCGACAAGTTAGAATCTTAAAAAAATTTAGGATCATTCTAATGTGAACGCCCATTAACTCCCACTCTGTTTTGTGGCGTTTGGAAAGAACAACGGCTTGCCGCCGACCCGATGCGCGCCAATTGCTTTTTGTCCTGCGGACGAGATTAGCCAGTCAATGAAGGCTTGCCCTTCGTTTGATTTCGTATGGGAATGCAGGGCTTTATTCACAAGGATCACTCCATAGGGGTTAAATAGCTCCGCATCCCCTTCAGTCAAAAGTACCAGGTCCTTTTTGTTTTTAAAGCTAATCCAAGTGCCGCGATCTGTCAGCGCATAAGCCTGCATCCCAGATGCCGCATTTAAGGTGGTCCCCATCCCCGAACCCATTTCCCGGTACCAGGAGCCGGATATTGCTTTTACGTCAATTCCAGCAAACTCCCATAAACCCAATTCCTTTTTATTAGTGCCGCTATCATCTCCACGGGAAGTAAAAACAGATTTAGAGTTTTGTATTTTACGAAATGCAGCAACAGCATCCGTCATTCCTTTGATGCCTGCTGGATCTGCACTTGGGCCAACGATAACAAAATCGTTATACATAACATCTTTACGGCCAACGCCAAAACCATCCCTGACAAATTTCAGTTCTGATGGCTTATGATGGACGAACAGAACATCTGAATCACCCTTTTTTGCCAGCCGAATGGCTTGTCCCGTTCCAACAGCCACAACTCGAACATTAATCCCGCTATAGGCCTTAAACAGAGGCAAAATATGTTTGAATAGTCCAGAATTTTGAGTCGACGTTGTTGAAGCAACGGTAATAAAAGGTTCTGCGGCAAAAGGTGCGTTATGAAAACTTAAAAACAAACCAATTGCAAAGAATCCTTTGACAATTATTTTCATTTGGCAATTCCAAATAATTAAACATTTTTTCAATTTATGATTTTTTTTTGATATGATTTATAAAACATATTGAATCGTTGTGATCATATTATCATATTGGATCAAGGAACAGTATTTATAATGACAAATTCTAAGAAAAAAGAGATCCCTAAATTTCGTTTACGCATGAAGTTGGATATCGGTGAAGATGCCATTGGCCCCGGCAAAGCAAAATTACTGGATGCCGCTGATCAGCATTAATCAATTTCGGCGGCGGTCCGCGATATGGGTATTAATTATCGCCGCGCTTGGTTTTTGTTAGAGACTATGAACACAGCTCTTGGCCAACCCGTAGCGCTAACGACAAAGGGAGGAAGCGGTGGAGGCGGGGACCGCTGTCCTAATCGCGTATGAAAATTGCGCCCGAGCAACTGAAAAAAGCACATACAAAATTTTATCCGATTTACAACTCACACTAGCTAGTCTTGAGGATTAACGATGAAAATTTTATTCGATAAACGTCAACTATTGCACGCACCAGAAACGTATTTTCGCCAAGGCGTCGCCATCAAGCACCCTGAACAACCCGAGCGCGCCCTTCTATTACGCGATGCTTTGATTGCAGATGGTCACGAATTAACACAAACTTCCAATCATGGATCTGCCCCGATTAAAGCCGTTCACAACACCGATTACGTCGAATTTTACGACACCGCTTGGGATCGTTGGGTCGAGTATGGCGGCGCAGGCACCATCGCCGTTCCCAACTACCACATCAGCCACGGCATTAACCGATTACCAAAAGGTATTGTTGGGCAATTGGGGTATTACACCACAGATACCGCCTGTCCCGTCACCGATGGTACGAAAGAAGCTATTTATTGGTCGGCACAAACGGCCATTGATGGGGCAAACCGCATTATGGAAGGCGAAAATTTAATTTATTCTCTGTGCCGTCCACCGGGGCATCATGCCAGCCGTGGCAATTCAAACGGTTTTTGTTTTTTCAATAACGCTGCGATTGCAGCTCATCATTTACGACAAAAACACGACCGGGTTGCGGTTATCGACATCGACACGCACGCAGGTCAAGGCACCCAAGATATATTTTATGACCGTGGCGATGTGATTTTCACGTCTGTTCATGTTGACCCATCTGACTACCCACCGTTCTTTGCTTGTTACCCGGACGAGCGAGGAATCGGCGATGGCTTAGGAGCGTCCTTGAACATCACCCTTGATAAGGGAAGTAATGAAATCGACGTTTTGGCTGGTATAGATCAAATGATTGCTGCCACAATAAACTTCGGTGCCCAAGCCGTTGTGGTTTCGCTTGGGTTTGATATGGCAACCGATGATCCGTTATCAGAACTTAATTTTTCCGGTGATGGGTTCGTCGGCGCTGCGGAAAGGATTATGGCTTTGAACTTGCCGACATTATTGGTTCAAGAAGGCGGATATTTGGGGCCTTCCTTATCGAACAATGCTGTGCGATTTTTGCGCACTGCCGAAGCTGCCAGAAGAAACTAAAAAACTAAATCAGTCGGGCAACCAATGGCTGCCGGGTCAGCCAAGCTTTACCCACAGCTAAAGCCCACAAACAGATTAAAAATAGCGCATTGATTTGTTGGCTTTAGACATCATGATGCCCGGCGAAGATGGCATTTCACTTAGTTAACATATCTGCGAAACGAGCCAAACCCCGTTTATTCAATTTTCGCTCTCGAAACAAAATCCAATAGATCACCCCCACAATCCACAAAGGAAACACGAGTTGCAAAGCGTCTTAATCTTATGCTTGACGACCCAAATCGACGGATTGATTTACCGTTGGGGCATAGTCCCCTTTCGTTTGATTGGAACATGGAGTACCCGAACTCTGATCAAAGCGATGACGATAGCGATAAAGACGGTGATGATGATCACAAACATTATAAACGGTTCTTTGATCACCGAGACGGTGGCACAAGCTGGAGCCAACATTTCAGGTCCAGCATTCAGCTTTCCGTCAAGCTGAGAAAATCCAGCTGATTAAATGCCACCACCGAACGTCCGGCCCGCAGTGCAACTTGGTCGTATCAATTGATCATTGCCCTCGTCATCGCGATTGTTGGCACTGTTATTTTTTCAGACCGCTGGATGTATCGGCCCTTGGCGAACTTTGACCAACTCCGCCGACGCCATTGGCCGGGGTGAAAATATTTCAGACTTAGAGGTAGTCGGACCACACAATTTGTGCCAGACGATCAATGCGTTTAACCGCATTTGATCCCGCTTAGAAAATTTTATTAAAGATTGCACCAATTTGCTTGCTGCCGTTTCTCATGATTTACGTTCCCCAGTTACGTCATTACGGCTTCGGGCTGAATTACAAACCATCATTGAAACAAACTTGATTTTTCGCACGAAAAAACCTGAAGTGAATGCACCCGCTTCACAGACTTAAGCGACCTAATAGAAAGAATTGTCAGCGACTTTATCAATTTAAGTAAACTCTGCACCTTCAAAGGGCCGGACCGGTTTGCTATCGAAGGAAGGCCCTTAAGCTTAAAGCACGCAATCCGCAATTTAATCAAAACCTCAATCACCTACGAGGGGGGGGATGAAGTTAATATGAACCCTGTAGCCACAGAATCTAAAATGGCTCACACGATTGTTATCAAAGACAATGGCCCCGGAATTCCAAAAGCGGATATAAACTAAAAGTTCCAGCCTTTTATCCACTTAGAAGAATCGCGCAACAAAGAAACTGGCGGCATTGGCTTGGAGCTTGCAATTACGCGCTCAATTATCCGTGATCATGATGGCAATGTTGTTGCCCGAAGCAAACCAGAAGGCGGTTAAAAAGTGACTATTTCACTGCCACAAACAACTGCTAACTAACAAACACACTTAAATAAACTTTATTTGATTGGCGATCATCCCGGTCTGCGCGTACAAACATTATAGGAAAACGCAATATGACCCTAAGGAGCGCAATTTATGCCAAATGGCATGCTAAACGATTTTGTTTCGATCGACCCAAATAAATTCCAAGACCCGATCCTTACGGCTAAAGGCGAAAAACGTGCCGTTGTCGCCTTAACAAAACTGCAAACGTTGTGGTTCAACACGGGCAGCCTTTGCAATATTACATGCGTAAATTGCTACATGGACAGCAGTCCCAAAAACGACGACTTAGCTCATCTAAGCCTGAACGATGTAACGCCGTATCTGGACGAAATTAAGGCAGAAGGTTATGGTGTCGAAGAAATAGCTTTTACGGGCGGCGAACCGTTTATGAATCCCAGTTTGATCGCCATGCTGGATCAAGTTCTATCGCGGGGCTTTAAAACTTTAGTTTTAACTAACGCTATGAAACCGATGAGCCATAAACGTGAAGTCCTTTTGAATTTACAGAAGCGCTTTGGTTCCGAACTCAGCATCCGCGTTTCTATGGATCATTATTCGAAAAAACGCCACGAACAAGAACGCGGGCCCAACACGTGGGCACCGATGATAGACGGGCTTAAGTGGTTATCAAACAATGACTTCAATTTAGCCGTTGCCGGGCGTACGTGTTGGGGTGAAACAGATGCATTAGCGCGGGCTGGATATGCAACCCTTTTTGATAAAGAAAACATTTCAATTGATGCGCACTTGCCCGTAAGCCTTGTTCTTTTTCCTGAAATGGACGCCAAGTCAGATGTCCCTGAGATCACAGTTAGCTGCTGGGAAATATTAGGTGTTGCGCCTGAAAAAATGATGTGTGCGACGTCCCGGATGATTGTCAAACGCCGAGGAGCGGACCGCCCTGTTGTCGTACCGTGCACATTACTGCCGTATGACACCAGGTTTGAGCTTGGCCATAAACTGGCTCAATCCGAAAAAAACGTACATCTTAACCACCCCCATTGCGCTAAGTTTTGCGTCCTTGGCGGGGCGTCCTGCAGCGTCGATTAGAATGATTTCTGAGCTAAATTTAGGTTTTATAATTGGTCCTATTTTGACGTTTCATGGCACCTATTCCAATACCCAAACAACGGAAGCTCTATTTAATCTGGCCAAAGAGCTTCACATCACCTCAACTAATATCATCCGTACGGTGGACGTTGTTTACGCTGGCGAACTCACCCAAACGACAAATCTAATTATTCAATATCTATAACTGAAATCTTAGAAATGACACTCTCATTACTTAAATGCTTAAACCCTATATATTTTAATCTACATTACTAATATTACAACCTTGAAAAAAAGGGATTTTTTTGTATACGATTATTTATTCCTATGTCTCAAGCTAAATGCATGTAACGAAAGTAAACGGAAATGCCCGATCTCCAAACATACAGCGAAACAACTAACGACATCTCTGTTTCAGTAAGCCCCGAATATTTAAATCAACAATCAGAACCATCTGAAGACCGTTTCACGTGGGCTTACCACGTGCACATTGAAAACACGGGGAGCAAAACCATCCAAGTTCTAACCCGCCATTGGAAAATAACGGATATAAAAGGCGTATCACACGAAATCGTTGGAGATGGCTTAATTGGCCAACAGCCCATTCTCAAGCCCAGCGAGGTTTTTAAATATTCCAGCGGCACCCCCTTATCGACCTCGTCTGGCTTTATGTCTGGTTCTTTATTACTTATCGCGAATGACGGAGAACTTTTTAGAGCCGTTGTCCCCTCCTTTTCATTAGACAGTACCCAACAAATTCGAGCACTACATTAATACATAGTCGTTTTGAAGATGGTTGAAGTCTTGAAGACAAACCTATAAATTATCTTCTCAATCGTTGATCCACGCTTGTAAGTAATTGGAAAGTGAACAAAACCGTGCCCCAGATTGATAAA
>CALJEW010000403.1 GCA_938074585.1 uncultured Rhodospirillales bacterium
ATACGAAGTGCGCTATGTTGTGCTTGCTTTGAAGCTAATTTTAAAAGTTATGGCGGCCCCTGAAATAGGTCGTAACATTCTTAAAAGTGAAGTTGGCCGTATTATCAAGTGGGCTTATTCTGTTCAAAAAAACGGCATCCAAGCACTTGAGCAAGAAGCCACAAAAGCTGCAAAAGGCGATAAATTTATTAAATTTGGCCTTGATATGGTGATCAGTGGATACACCGGCGAAGAAATTCGTCAAATTCTAGATAATACGATAGAAACAACCTATCATCGTAATTGTGTTCTGGTCGTAATTTTAAAATATATGTCAAACGCTGCGCCGGCTTTTGGGATGATAGGTACCTTAGTTGGTTTGATCATAATGCTTGCAAGTATGGGTGGCGATCCTGCTAGTTTGGGTGCTGGCTTAGCTGTTGCATTGCTAACAACTCTTTATGGTGTCATATTCGCACGAATGATCTTCACGCCAATTGCAACTAAGCTTCAACAACGTGAAGACATTGTTCGTTTTCGCAACTATTTAGTCGCAGAAGGCTTAGTTCTTTTGGCTGATAATAAAAACCCTCGTTTTATTCAAGACAAAATGAATAGCTATTTGGATCCGGCAATTCATTTTGATATTGATAAAATGAAAAAATAAAACCATAAAATCATCACTTAACATACAAATATAATCACTAAGGTTAAGCGCAAGTCATGCAAAAAGATAATTGTCCGGAATGTGAAGAACCTGACGACATGATGACGACTTATGCTGACGCTATTACGTTATTAATGGCTTTCTTTGTTATGCTTCTTACTTTTTCTGAATATGATGTTCCCGCTTATCAAGAAGCCGCTGCCGCCATTGCCAATGAAATTGGCCACGGAGAAAAAGATGCGCAGTCTGATACGCAAACTTTGAAAATTGATGTTGAAGACATTGTTTTTGAGATGCAGGCGGATCAAGTTGTTGATGTCAAACTTGATACAAAAGGCGTAGTTATTGATTTGGCGGGTGGAGCCTTTTTTCAGCCAGGCAATGCAAAGCTGAATGAAGCTGCTGTTCCTGTTTTAGAAAAAATTACCAATATGATTAAAGCTGAGAAATTTAAGCTTTATAACATTGAAGTTGGAGGGCATTCAGACCCCTCGCCTATTAGCACTGAAATGTTTCCGTCTAACTGGGAGCTTTCATCAGCCCGTGCCTCAACGGTTGTCCGGTTTTTTGGAACATCAGGCATTATGTATGAAAAAATGAGAGCTATTGGATTTGCTTCTACCCGTCCAAAGGTTCCAAATTATGATCTTAAAGGCAAACCCATTCCCGAAAACCAACATACCAACCGGCGTATTTCGATCCGTGTGTACCCGATGAGCGTTAATGAGCAAGCAAAGTTTAATATAAAAGTTGATCTCAAATCAATGCTCAAAGATGTGACAGCAAATTCGGATCAGGGGAAATCAACAGAGGCCGGTGACACTGCGGTTAAGATAGATCTAGCTCGCTAAGTTGTGGAACCACCAGTTGTAAATTAATTATAAAATTCCATAACGCGCATAAACATCGGCTAAGCAATCACCTCGCTTTAAATCTTCTAGCGTTTTATGTTCACCTTTTACCTTTTTAAACGCCAGTGCCAAAACTTCGGATTCAACGCTTTTTGGGATAACAACAACGCCATCCGCATCACCAAATATCAAGTCGCCACTTTCAACGGGCACGCCACCACATTCAATAGGGCAATCAATAGCCATAATTTTACCACGCCCCTTGCTATCAAGCGTGCCAATACCGCCATGAAAAACGGGGTAATTCATCGTACGGATGGCATTAATATCACGCACACACCCATCCATTAATGCACCTGTTGATCCGCGGGCTTGGGATGCTGTTGATAGAAGTTCTCCCCAAGGGGCAATGCGTTCCGCATTAGAACACGCAAACACAGGAATATCGCCTGGGTTTAAGCTGTCGATAAGAGCCATTTCTAACTCATAGGGATTGGAGCCTTCAGGGACGTCGTAGACTTCCATAAAGGCTGCTGTACGGGCACGGCCAACCATTGTTAAGGCATCATCCAAAGGACAAATCCTGGGAGGCAAAGCTTGCTTCATTAAGCCTATGCTATCTAAGCAATCAGACAAAACTGAAGCGAATAAAGCCTGTTTAATTTTGTTTAGTTCTTCGAGTTCTGTGGTCATATCGGTTTGTGTTCACTTTATTAATCAATAATGATTTCTTGGCCTTCACGGCAAACAAAAGCACCATCCCATTGCGCTTTAGCTTCTGCAGCAATTTTATCCATTATGTCGTCCGTATGATCCGGGTCATGATGAAAAATCGCCATGCGTTTAACGTTAGCGGCCCTACATAGGCGAACGCCTTCGTTCCAAGTGGAGTGGCCCCAACCAATTTTAGTTGGGAATTCTGCTTCCGTATACGTACTGTCGTAAATGACCAGGTCGGCACCTTCAATAAGGCCTAGGATACTTTGATCCGGCTTGCCGGGGATATGTTCTGTATCGGTCACATAGACAACTGATTTTCCTTTGTGGTCAATTCTGTAGCCCGTTGCGCCGTTGGGGTGATGTAAGGGGGCTGTGCTGACTTTAACGGAGCCAAATAATTCAAAATTTTCTCCAGCCTCGAAATCCTCAAATGTTAGATTTGCTTGCATTGCTTCCAAAGGGACTGGAAACATTGGGTTATTCATTTGCATGGAAAGTATGTTTTGAACTCCACCGTGATCCTTTAAATGCCCAGCCATGATCGTTATTGAGCGT
>CALJEW010000404.1 GCA_938074585.1 uncultured Rhodospirillales bacterium
ATCCGTTCAATGACATTCCTAAGCTCACGTACATTGCCCGGCCAGTTATAAACTTGAAGTGCTGAAAGAGTATCGTGCTCGATTCGTCTTGGCGAATGACCACTAGATGCAGCCGCTTGTTGCATAAAGTGCTCGGATAACACCCCAATATCTTCTTTGCGAGCCAATAAGGGGGGGATTATGATGGGTACAACGTTTAAACGATAAAATAAATCTTCACGAAAACGCCCCGCAGCAATTTCGTCGGCCATTGCTTTGGTTGTTGCGGCGATCACTCGCACATCAACTTGTACTTGGCTGGATCCTCCGTTCCGAATAAAGTTTTGATCTTGTAATACGCGAACAATTTTCCCCTGTGTTTCCATAGGCATATCCGAAATTTCATCTAAAAATAAAGTACCATTATGGGCAGACTCGAAGGTGCCAACTTGAACGGATGTTGAGTTGTCTTGAAGCCGGGTTTCTTTGCCAAATAAGGTTTCTTCGACAGTATCAGGCGACATGGTTGCACAATTGACGACAACAAACGGACCCCCAACACGCTTTGATTTTTTGTGGATCGAGCGCGCCGCTATTTCTTTCCCAGAACCTGCGGGGCCACTAATCAGTACGCGGCTATTCGATGGGGCAACACGCTCTACCGTGTTTGTTATTTCGCGAACAGCCACCGATGCACCCAACATTTCATCATTACTACCGGTTTTTGTTCGTAATTCTTGGACCTCCCGGCGCAAATCACCAGCTTCAATGGCACGTTCCACCATCAGCAACATATGATCCGCTTTAAATGGTTTCTGGATAAAATCGTAGGCTCCATCTTTAATAGCTTGCACGGCGGTTTCGACGGTCCCGTGTCCGCTCATCATCAAAATAGGTAAGTCTAGGTGGTCGCGCTTGACAGATTTGAGAATCCCCAATCCATCCAAAACGCTACCTTGAAGCCAAATATCTAGCAAAATCAAATGTGGCCTGCGGTTTTCAATCTCTGCAAATGCCTGATCACTATTTGCCGCTTCGCGGGTTTGATAACCTTCGTCTTCAAGAAGGCCAGAAACTAAAGCCCGAATATCGGTTTCATCTTCAACAATTAAAATATCATGAGGCATTAGCGGAGTTTATTCCCTCCCGCTTCGTGTTGCGAGTTCAATTTCAACTTGCAGCGGATCTTTTTCGGTGTGTTCTGCATGCTGGGTTATTTCAGTGGCGGCATCGGCATTCAAGTTCAATTGAATAATAGCGCCTCCTTGTGGGTTATCGCTCAATTGCAGGTCGCCTTTGTGATCTTCAATAATTTTTTTTACAATTGCCAAACCCAATCCGGTACCTTTTGATCGTGTTGTTATATAAGGTTCCGTTAGTCGATTTCGATTTTCAGATGGTAACCCTTTGCCGTTGTCGGTGATTGTGATTTCAATACTTTGGTGTTCATTTTTCCCCGCATTGGATGGTGAGGACTGTTGACGTAAACAAATTGATATTTTTCCATCAGAAATATTACTCCCCTGCTCTTCTATTTTACCAACAACAGATTCGGATGCATTTTTTAATAAATTTGTCAGGGCGCGGTTGATTTGAGGGTTATCGCAATACCCGATCACATCTTTCTCTGGAAAATCCGTCGTAAAATTAAGTCCTGGAGTTCGATTTTCTTCTAAAAACACCGCTTGGCGGCAGATTTCTGAGATGTTTTCCATTTTCATTGATGCCTTTGGCATCCGGGCAAAATTTGAAAACTCGTCAACCATACGACCGATATCAGACACTTGGCGGGTGATTGTGCTGATGCAGGAGGTGAAAATATGAGGGTCGGTTTTGATCTCTTTTAAATATTTTCGTTCCAAGCGTTCAGCAGATAGTTGGATTGGGGTCAGTGGGTTTTTAATTTCATGGGCAATTCGGCGGGCCACATCTGCCCAAGCGGCTTTACGTTGAGCCGATAAAAGCTCTGTCACATCATCAAAAGTGACAACGTAGCCAATAATTTCGTCTTTTAACTGTTCAGCGGTAATTCGAACATGCAAAACCAACGAACTTTCGTCGCGAAAAAGCTCGATTTCTGATTGACTCATCCGCCCGCCCAGTTGGGTCACTTTGTTCAGTAATTGAGCCATTTCGGGGATAACGTCGCCCAGTTTTTCACCAATACTTTGGTCCAAATCTGTGACAATAAGGGCCGATGCCGACTTGTTGGGTAAGTGAATCCGGCCGTTTTCATCTAATCCAATAACACCGGCAGAAACACCACTCAGAACGGTTTCGGTAAAATGACGGCGTCCGTCTAATTCACGGTTGGCTTCAATGAGGCCGTCCTGTTGTGTTTCAAGCTGGCTGGTCATTTTGTTGAAGGCTTGGCCCAGTGCCCGGATTTCATCGTCTTCTTCAGCAACGCTAACGCGGACTGCCAAGTCGCCCTTACTAACGTCTTCTGCAGCGTCTATTAAACTCACAATGGGGGCTGCCAGTTGTCTGGCAATGGTTAGGCCAATCCAGGCGGCTGCTAGCAGTAATAAGAAAGCAACCACACCGAAAATAACTACGAAGGTGATTTGAAATCCACCTCGCTTTTTTTCCATTTCATGGTATTCGCGTACGGCTTTATTAATAGAATCTATATGACCAATAACGCGGGGGTCAACAAACCGCTCAACAACTAAGTAGGTATCAATGTACTGGTTGAGTTTGACCAAAGCCCGAACCCGGTCGGCTGTGGCTGAATCCAATACAGCAATTTTTCCATCGCTTGCACTGGTGAATGCAGTTGGAGGGATGACTTCTAAGCTTTCAGAAAAGTTATAACGTGATCGGCCAATAACTATACTTGCTCCATCAATTGCGGTGGCTTCAGATAATGACCTATTAATCGATTCTGAAGTGAGCAGTTCATTTAAAGCAAAAGGATTACCAATTAACCGAGGTGCATTGTAATTGATGGTGCTGGCTATCGATAAAGCGTCAGAAATGATGTTCTTGCGGTGTTCATTTAAATAGGATTTGGCAACGACAACAGATTGTTTCAGGGCTGTATTTACGCGTTTCGAAAACCAGACTTCTAGGCCATGGTTTAAAAACAGAGCTGAAAATATAGCAACTAAAATGGCCGGAGTAACGGCTACGAAGCTGAAAACAGTTACGAGACGGCCTTGTAAGCCAGAGCCCGTTGCGCGGCGTCTGCGTTCTTGCCAAAGTAAATAAAGTCGGCGACCAACTACAATGCACAGCACGAGCATCAAAATGCCATCGATATAAAGCAAGCTAACTACGGTTACGACGTTATACGAATCTGTTTCTGATGCGGTTAGTGTCGCTACTGTTGCTATTCCGAATATAACGGCCGCCACGGCCAAGCCGTATGAAAAAACATGGCTATTACTGAGTCGCGTGAATAGATTTGGAATGGTTTCTACCAGTTTTGTAAGGCTACTCATTTTCCACCCCTGATCACAGGTATTTCCAACTCTTTAATTTTTTTGCGTAATGTGTTGCGATTCACTCCTAAAACTTCCGCCGCTTTGATTTGGTTACCACGGGTCGCTTGTAAGGTGAGGGTAATTAACGGGCGCTCTACTTCGCGAATGACGCGGTCATAAAGGCCAGCAGCAGGAAGTTCGCCATCGTGAGCGCCAAAATACGTGATTAAGCGCTCTTCGACGGATTTGGCTAAACCCTCACTATCTGGATCTGCTGGGCCCGCATTGCGTTCACCAAGTTCATACTCAATATCAGCCAGTTCGATGGCTTCTTGGGTGTATAAGGCAGCTAAGCGTTGGATAAGATTCTCAAGCTCGCGAACGTTTCCTGGCCACATATGAGACTTTAAGCGTTCCATTGCTGCGCTATCGATAGTTTTCCACGGTAACCCCTTCTCAACCGCACGGGTCAGGAAGCACGCAACCAATTCTGGTATGTCTTCGGTTCGTTCGCGCAACGGCGGCAAACGCAAAGGAACAACGTTTAAGCGGAAATACAAATCTTCGCGAAAAGTTCCGCGTCGGATCAATTGTTTTAAATCACGGTGGGTTGCGGTAATAATCCGAACGTCAGATTTAATCGATGTTCGCCCGCCAACTGTCGTAAACTCGCCTTCCTGAAGGACGCGTAATAAACGGGTTTGTGCCTCCAAGGGCATATCGCCTATTTCATCTAAAAACAGCGTTCCCCCTGCTGCCAGCTCAAACTGCCCGGCGGCACGTTGGTTCGCACCGGTAAAAGCGCCCTTTTCATGTCCAAAAAGCTCGCTTTCGATTAATTCTTTTGGTATTGCAGCCATGTTAAGGGCAACAAATGGGCCGGATTTGCGCTTACCATAGTCATGTAAAGCTAGGGCAACCAATTCTTTACCAGTCCCAGATTCGCCCGTAATTGTAACTGTTAAATCAGTTCCCATCAGGCGCGCTAACGTTCGGTAAATCTCCTGCATTGCTGCGGATCTGCCAATTAGCGGTAAGGCCTCTTCAGCGTTTTCTACGGCCTGGCGTGCATAACCCGCTGGAATTTCAAGTCCTCTGCGAACAACGTTAACTAATTCATTGATATCAAATGGTTTTGGAAGGTACTCAAAGGCACCTCGCTCGTTGGCTTTGACAGCGGTTAGGAGGGTGTTTTGGGCGCTCATAACCACAACACGTAATTTGGGTCTGATTTTGTGAAT
>CALJEW010000405.1 GCA_938074585.1 uncultured Rhodospirillales bacterium
ACACCCGTTATCACCAGCGACAGCGGCCAATCGCTCTAACCCTGTCACGTCGCGCTCATCATTAACCAGGGTCCACGCCCGATTTAGGGCTGCTGGGCCTAGATACTCAGGGTTCCATTTAATGACGTCGCAGGTCGCATAACAAGCACCACAACCAATGCATTCAATGCCAGCACTTGATATTTTGCGCTTAGGGTCATCCGGTGAAATATCGGCCAAAGAGTCATCGCGGGTTTTGTCGCCCTTGAACGAACCTTTTGCGTCTGCCCATTTGTTAAAGAAGGTTTCCATATCAACAACCAAATCTTTAACAAGCGGCATACTGTTAAGCGGGTCCAGCGTCAACTGCCCGCCTACTGCAACTTTGCTAACATGCGTTCGGCACGTCCAACGGGCTTTACCATTAACAGTCATCGCGCAAGACCCGCAGACACCAACCCGACATGCAAAACGGTAGCTTAGTGACGGGTCCAATTCACGTTGGATATATGTCACTACATCCAACACGGTTTGGCTTTCAAGCCGGGGAACTTGATAGGTTTGGTACTCCCCATCATCGCCACCCCGCCAAATTGATACATCCATTAAATTATTGCTCATGGTTAAATTACCGCCGAAGTTTCTGAAAATTCAATAATGACATTTGATGTTTCTGGTGCTGAAAACCAAAGCGATTTCCCACGCCGTTGATAGTTTATGCCACTAGCCTGAATTACTTTTTCTGTTGTTTCTATATCTTGAACATGAATACCATATCCAATCATCCGTGTGTCTCCGTCGCTGATATTGGGTGCCCCTAAAAAGCGCTCATAAAGTTCCCCATGTCGAATGACATTAATCACAGAGCTTCCCGTATCAATGATAAGTCCGCTGTCGTGTTCCGTTACACAATTCTTGCCAATCAAGCCTTGAAAATAACTTGTGTATAACCCAGGATCTTCCGCCACCATCATCACTTCAGCTATGCCGATTGCCGTATTGGCGTGTGATTGGAATGGTGATTTATAAAAATATTTCGGCTCGTGCTGGTGATCACATGTGAAAAATATAGCCCACGGCATTTCAGGGTGAGTTGCAATTGTCAGCTTAAACCCAACAGTGACTTCAGTACCATCTGGTTGCCCTGCTAATCTTGAAAATTCAAACGGTTCGTAAAGGTCTAACCCTTGTGTTTCGAAATGTGCGCGGTCCGCTTGCCAACCATCACTTTTTAAAGCAACCATCGAAAACCCATCGCCTTTATTCAAAAACGCACGATTATAACCACCAAAACTAAACGCGCCCGGCGATGATGGCGTGATGTTTTCTGGCTGGGTTACTGAAAGTAGTTCAATAAAGTCACTTCCCAACTGAGCCAATTGATTGCTCGTTCCGAACGGGTGCTCGGCTTTTGGGGTTAGAGTGAAACCTAGTTTTTTATAGAGTGATACCATTGCATCCAAGTCAGAACGGCACAGAACAATATGGTCTATTTCACGGGTCATCGCTTATTGATCCTTAAAAATATATATGGGGCTCGACCAAATTAAATGGCCATCTTCTTGGGTGATGCAAACATATAGCGCATTATCGCGATCCGCAGATAAAGCAATAGACCGTTCCAACTTAATTTTAGAATGGGGGTTTTTATCTGGCATACGAAAAACGCGAATACGCCGGTTAATGCCTCCGTTTTCAAATACTAAGTCTTCTTGTCCAATATCTTTAATTGTAATTTCTTGTTTAATTAAATTGGTTTTTATTTTGATCGTACCTGCTTCGTCATCAGATAACCACGCATCAAAACCTCCAAATCCGCCGGTCGTGATCGCACCCCATTCTAAGCGGGTGTCAGATACCTGATCAAATTTTTTATCAACATTATAGCGGTTGATTGGCTCAACCCGATCAAAGCGATTGCCGTTTAATTCCACTGAACCATCCCAATGCGTTTCTCGCCCGCGTCCCCGGTATTCAGACCCTTCCCAAATAACCCGAATGCGCTTACCCAAATCACTTGGTTCGTAAGGGCGGAAGGTTTCGATTGTCTCAAGACCATTTCGGATTTCAACTCGTTCGATGGGGGACGAGCCAACTAAGTCAATATTGAAATTAACCATATCACCTGAGAACTTCAAAATATCACCCATCATTGCCGATGATGTCATATCCGATTTGCAACTACCCATATTAGGATCTTCAGAAAAGCGCTCTGCTTGCCCGTCAAATACAGCGTTCACATCCAAAACCATACGGCACCCTGTGGTCCCATAGTGGTGCCGAGTTCTTAAACTTTCAAGCAATCCAGAACGGGTTAAACCCCTTGCCAACATACACGTTAATCCACCGTACGATCCAAAACTGGTGGCGCCGGGATGGCTGGCACCCGGACGGCCTTTATGACCATCGGAGTTCGAAACAATTCCAACCCGGTAGCCTTTTTCAAAGGCATCGTGGATCAACCACTCGAACGTACCCCATGCGGAATGCACTTCAACGGCGCGCTCTAACTTATCATCGTGGGCCATTTTTATATCGGCATAGCGCCCCCCAATATGGGCAAAGACAACGCAATCTTCACCTTCTAGTTTTTCGAACAACTCAATCGCAGTATGCGCATCCGTGTATTCGTCTGATAAATCCTCAATCAAGGCATGTGATGACCGATGGATTTGACGTCCTTCTTCCATAAACAATACATTTCGATCACCACCCATTCCGGTATTCCCTGACCATTCATAACCGGGGAAAGCAATAAACTTACCATCTTCATTAAATTCAGCGGTTAGCTCATTTAAGTGTTTCCAAAATGGAGTGGTGATTTGGAAATCATTTCCTTGGTGAGCAACGGCATCAAGAAATGCATTATCACGGGCAAAAGCATGAAAATCGCGGGCTGAATTGGTCCCAATGGTTTCCTCTGATTGACCGTGCAAATCTGCCCAATAGGGAAGCAATTCAGCACCAGCTACAACGCGGAGAGGATTTGATTGAGCCACAACAACATCGTTTGAATCAACCATGGAAATGATCACATCACCCGGTTTCTCAACTTTCAAGTCCTTAACAATAACTGACTTTTCGCCAACCTTGAATATAATGCTTTCCGGCAACC
>CALJEW010000406.1 GCA_938074585.1 uncultured Rhodospirillales bacterium
AAGGCAAAAAATTGACCACCCAATCTGAAGGTCACGTGATTGCTGTTGGTGATCCTACACTGCATGAAAAAGCATTGAAAGCGTTGTCTTAAAACTTCAGGTGTCCCTGATTATCAATGACAACGGTTTGTCCCGTTACAAGCGGATCTATCGGTGTTTGTAGAATAGAAATTGTTGGGTACCCCATTTCTTTTGCAACCAAATCGCCGAGCGCTAAAATTGCGTCGACTTCTGCCATTAAAATAGCTTTTGGGGCGATTTCTTTATACAGCAGTTCCAATAAAACAGCGCTGGATGAGCTTGACCCAATCAAACCGGGCAGGGCCAGAATGGTGTTGGTGATTGATGTCCCGCAATCGGGGTGATCTACTTGAATGATAACGCCAGTTTTTGGATTAACACCGCCCCAAAAACTTAACGGTGCTTGGAGTTTCAGAACAACTCCTTCGGCCTGACCGGGAACAATGATTTTTGTACTAATCATGTCTGCCATAACCGATCATCGCGTATAATCTGGCCCGCAATAGCTGATTCGGCGCAGTCGACTAAGGATCCAAAGACCGATTTATATCCAGTATTTCCGGGTCCATAATAGGCGAACTTGGCTGAATTGGTCATCATTACCCCACCGTTGCCTTGCAATATGGGGGCGACGGCAATACAAGTGTCCACCACAATCTCAATTCCTGCTGCTGTTAAAGAGGCCAATCGGCCGTCTTTTTCGAGCTTTGATAAAACAAATCGATTGGTACATACATAAAAGGGAATTTGTGATTTACGCCCTTTTAACGCGTCTAATAAAGCGACTGATTCGAAGTGTGAAAAATGTGGGCTCCCTAAAGCTATGCAATCCAATTGATTCCCGCTTGACTTGCTCAGTTGGTCGCGCACTCCTTTAAATTCAGCCATTGTTGGGCTAAGAACTGAGGTGCTAGGAATATCGCTACAAATGGCTTCTAACGTGGGGGCTTCTGGGGTTTGGCCAACAATATGTAACAATCCAACGGCCCCGGTTGATGCCGCCCCAGCGCCCAAGGCTTTTATGCGGTCTTCGGGGATGGTATCGTCAAGCCCGATGATTGCAGCCACGTTTGATCCTACATTTTTGCCTAACCAAGATCCCAATACCGGGTAAAAACTTTCTGATGATTTAAGAGCTGAAGATATTTGAGTAATATCGATTATCAATGTCGCGTGGCGATTTTCAGGAACATGAAGCCCGGCGTAAGGCGCGCGGCCGACCAGCGCCAAACAAATATCTAATAAGTCGCCATATCTGTTTGTTCGAGCCCCTAATACTGAGTTTGCAAATACAACGGCGTTGCTTTCTCCCCAGGCTATGTCTTGGCCCAACACAGGGCGATGGCCTATCTGATAGGGGGCGCAGGTCCAACTGGCTTGGCACTTCAAAGCCAGATAGGCCTGCATTTGGCGCTTTGCCATGGCTTGGGAGTGGTCATCGAATTTCACTAAATCGGGATGGATTAAATCTAGGGCACCAACGTTTAACGTGGTGGGCACACAAACCGCGCCGCCTAATTCGACCAAATGTTCAGCAAAATAAACGCCGCTGTCGCCATGGTATAAGCAGCCATCAATATGGGCTGATGCGACGGGTATCAGCTTAGGCGCGCCCAAAATTTTTGCCGTTTCAACGACAATTCGCATGGCCAGCGCTAAGGCTGGACCTTTGGTGTTTGTTAATAATGCTGTGTCGGTGTCAGTTAAATGGACCATAAGTGACCCTAACGGATGGTAACTAAGAATGCTAATTTCTTGGCACATTCGAATTGCATGTCTAAGCTATCTTTAAAATTTTAAGACATATGGGGAGACGATCAATGAGCGTAACTTGGAGCGGTGTATTTCCGGCCTTAATGACTGAATTTAATAAAGACGGAAGTTTGGACTTAGACGGCACACAGCGCCACATCAAATCGTGTATGGATGCGGGTATTGAAGGTTTGGTGATGTTGGGGACGCTAGGGGAAAATGCGTCTTTGCGAGCTGAAGAAAAAGAAACGGTTCTTAAGGCGGCAGTTGAAGCGACTGAAGGCAAGATTCCGGTTTTGTCAGGCGTTGCTGAATACACAACTGAATTGGGCCTTGAACATGCTGCCCGGGCTAAGCGGGCGGGCTGTGAAGGTTTAATGGTATTGCCCAGTATGGTTTATCAGCAGGACCAACGCGAAGGACAAGCGCATTTTAACGCCATAGCAAACGGGGCCAATTTGCCGGTCATGATTTATAACAATCCAGTTTCGTATAAGTTGGATATGACGCCGGAAAGTTTTGTTGAAATGTCAGTCAACAATAACATTGTTGCAGTTAAAGAATCATCCAACGACAGCCGCCGCATGACTGATATGATCAATGCCTGTGGCGACCGGTATGTTATGTTTTGTGGTGTTGATGATTTGGTTTTAGAAAACTTAATGTTCGGTGCAACCGGCTGGGTATCAGGTTTGGTCAATAGCTTCCCGAGAGAAGCGGTTGCTTTATATGCGTATGCCAAGGCTGGAAATATGGAAGAAGCTGTTGCTTTATATCGCTGGTTCATGCCGCTGTTGCATTTGGATGTGGACGTGAAACTGGTTCAATACATCAAGCTGGCCAACCAAATGACCAGCGAAGGATCGGAATGGGTTCGCCGGCCACGAATGGAATTGATTGGTGATGAGCGTAAAAAGGTTGAAGCCATTGTCCAAAAGGCATTGGACACACGACCTAATATTTGACCTTATGGTCAGGATCATTAATGGCAAAAGAAAATCCAAAAACTTTGGTAATTGGCGCTGGGATTGTTGGCTTGGCGTGTGCTTATTATTTGCATGCCCAAGGTCGATCTGTCTCTGTTATCCACGATGCCCCTTTGGATGAAACAGCATCGTGTGGAAATGCGGGGGCGATTGCAATGGCTGAAATTATACCCCTAGCTGGGCCGGGCACTTTGTTAAAGGTACCGAAATGGCTGCTAGATCCTACGGGCCCCTTAAGCATTCGGGCCGGTTATTCGCTCAAACTTTGGCCGTGGTTTTGGCGCTTTGCAAAAGCCGGAACTCCGGCCAATCGCCAGGCGCTGACACAAGCTATGGCGACATTGTTAAAAACTGCATTTGAGGATCATCAAACGGTTTTGGATGCCAGCAAGCTTAACCATTTGCTGAATAAACAAGGGTCATTATTTGTTTATCGCAATGAACGTGGACGCCACGCGGATCGGGCGTCTTGGGATTTAAGGCGCGATTGTGGGCTTGAATTTAAAGCTTTGGACCGGGCCGGTGTGCTTGCGCTCGAGCCTGCATTAGGGCCATTGGCGCATTGCGGATATCGGGTCGAAGATTGGGCCCATTACCGCAATCCGGAAGAATTGGTCTTGGGGCTTGCAGCCTACTTAAAGTCTCAAGGCGTTGTGTTCGAGGTGGGTCAAGTTAAGCAAATTCTGGTGGAGAATAACAAGCCAACAGGCGTTCAGTTGCTGGGTGGAAAAACCAACCCATGCGCGCATGTGGTCGTTGCGGCGGGCGCATGGTCGGCCAAGCTATCCAATCCATTAGGAGATTATGTACCACTGGAAACTGAGCGGGGCTATAATACAACGCTTGAAAACCCGGGCGTCGAGGTGAAGTCTTTTGTGACTTATGCGCAAGACCAATTTGTGATGACCGCTAGGCAGATGGGGTTGCGCATTGGC
>CALJEW010000407.1 GCA_938074585.1 uncultured Rhodospirillales bacterium
CAAGGTGCGACCAACGGCCAACGCATTGTCGTGACGCCTGCGGGTCTTCGGTTACTCAGAAACCACAAACAGAAAGCGTTCATCTTTGACATGATGATTACAACTTTAGACGACTATTTCGAAACGTTACACACCTTAAATTGCTTTCATACAATTCAAGATCAAAATGTCACCATTTGGAACGATCACTGCCAAGATTCAGATGCTTCTTCCGCGCGCATTGGCAAAGCAGAAGTGCTTGCCTTAATTCGTGAGCGAACCAAAATCAGCGTCTCCTTATTAAAAAAATTACCAAACCTAAAACTCATCAGTTATCGCAGCGTTTACCCTCACGTTGATGTAGATGCCTCTAGCCGTTTAAGTGTCCTGTTCTCATTCAGCCAACATCCCGTAATGTCTTTTTTGCTACTGCAGATCTCACATGGGGGTTAATTTTGGCTACATATCGTAAAACCCCCCAACAAATCGCCTCTTTATAATTCAGAAACTGGCAATCGGGCGTCGGGCGAACCTTGCGCTGGAAAACGATTGGCATTTTTAGCTATGGCAGGATTGGCTCTGCCGTTGCCAGATTATACCATCGCATTTTGCATGAACGTCTTAATTAGGTCAGCAAAAGCGCGAACGATGACGGGTTTCATGTTGCTCCCAGCAAGCAGAAACGTGCGATATCCTATCGCTACATATGAGACTTATCGAGCCAACACGGGGGATTGTCAGCGCAGACGATTTAGTCCAAATGAAACCAGTTTCGTTATTGGTAAATACCAGCCGCGTTCCTCTGATCGAAGAAGGCGCATTGATAATTGCCTTAAAAGTAGGACGCCCCAGCATGACAGCTGTTGATTCTTATGAAAAGGAGCCCCCTACGCGATACCAGTCATCCATTGCTTCACCTAGATAATGCGCTGTATACGCCACACATTTGATACGTTACAAAAGATAAAAATGAAGTGCAATTTTCAGATATATTTGCTCAGATCACCGCTTACGCAAATGGATCACCAATCAATATGATCAACCCTGAAGCCCTTAACGAGGACGCTTAATCAAATAGTGAATCAATATCGTCCTGGTCTATACCCTGGCTTTGAGGACCGTGAAGCAAGTCTCTATCTTCACGCATGTCGCCTTTTGGTAGCGCCATTTCTTGAAGGTTAGCGGTTCCATTTTTAATGCGCCAAATTCCGATCATTTTATTTAAGCGTTCTTCAATGAAATTAAGCAAATTAACAACCTTCGTAATCCGTTGCCTGGTGACATCTTAAGTACTACACGCTGTCAGCAATTTCATGCTGATGTATTGAATTTTATAGACATCCGGCATCACGCCATCTGGATCACCATCCGAAATTTTACCCCACAATTACGATATAATGATATCCAGCTTTTCTGTGTTTCTAAAATTGCATTAGCTGCGTCCTCAGTGCTTTACACAACGTTACTCAGCTCTTCCGTCGCGATCGTTATTGAGGTGATATCTTGCCCAACAGGCTTAAGCGCGGCAACTTCCTGTTTAGCCATGTTAATATGATCGTTCATGGACTCGATTTCAGCCATGATACTTTCAACAGAAGCTCCGCTGTCATCTTAAACAATAACATCAAGCCGATCACAAAGTTTTGTAAACCCGTCATCAAACTTATTTCTGAGCGTTTTTTCAAGCGCCGTAATCCGGCCTAAAGCAGCCGACATACCTAACGATTGATCGCCCCGATCAGCCTTACGTCTTTCCACCGCGAACGATCGATGCTCTGAAGTAGTCATTTTCGCCCCAAAAACTATGGGTACGCAAAGTTTCAACAAATACGCAACCACATAATTTTTCAATCGAAGATTTCACATAATCCTCAAAATCGCTAAAATGTGATTGCTCACAATACCAATATAACTTTCTAATCGGAAATATTTTAGCCGTACTTTCATAAGTTTTGTATCTACTGAATTCGAATGGTACTCTGCCACAGGATAATCACTAGTAGGCAAACAACAAACATGCATAAAAGAAAACGAATTTTAGTTACGGGCGGCGCTGGCTTTTTGGGCTCGCACCTTTGTGAGCGCTTGGTCAATGAAGGCAACGATGTCATTTGTGTTGATAATTTTTACACTGGCTCGAAAGACAACATCATTGGGCTGTTAAATAACCCACATTTCGAATTGATGCGCCACGATGTAACCTTTCCACTGTATGTGGAAGTCGATGAAATTTATAACCTCGCCTGCCCCGCATCGCCTGTGCATTATCAATATGACCCTGTGCAAACAACAAAAACAAGCGTCCACGGCGCGATTAATATGCTCGGTTTAGCAAAGCGTACAGGTGCCAAAATATTTCAAGCATCGACCAGCGAAGTCTATGGCGACCCGGTTGTTCATCCGCAGCACGAATCTTACAACGGCAACGTCAATCCTATTGGCCCCCGGTCCTGCTATGATGAAGGCAAACGCTGTGCTGAAACCTTGTTTTTCGATTACAAACGCCAACACAATCTAAACATTCGCGTCGTTCGTATTTTCAATACCTATGGCCCTCGCATGCATCCCAACGATGGGCGCGTGGTTTCTAATTTCATTATGCAAGCGTTACGAGGCGAAGCCATTACAATTTATGGCGATGGCCAACAAACCCGTTCCTTCTGTTATGTCGATGACCTGATCGAAGGATTTATTCGCATGATGGATGCCAACGATGACATAAGCGGCCCCATAAATTTAGGCAACCCCAGCGAGTTTACGATCAAACAACTGGCTGAAGCGATCATAAACTTAACTGGAGCAAAGTCCGAACTGATCAAGCAACCACTGCCCGAAGACGACCCCTTAAAGCGCCAACCAGATATTACAATAGCGAAACAACAGCTGGATTGGCAGCCTTCCATCGATCTAGAGGCAGGCCTAACCAAAACCATCGATTATTTTAGGGCGTTTGTGGACAGCTAGAACCTTGAGCCCAAAGTTGCCGCCTGATGCACCGTTTGAGCCCATCCGCGGTATCCACGTTCTTTTGTGCCGCTGCGGGCTTCTAACCAGCGATCAACGGGGATGGCGAAACCGGTTTTAGGTCGGTTTAGGATGCGATCAGGTAACGACACTTTTGGCGTTTGGGCCATTTTCTGTTTCGTTTGGCCGCCGGGGCGCAAAACGCTTGGGGATAGCTGTTCAAATAACATACGGTCCACCAAGGGCATGCGAATTTCCAGCGAATGGGCCATACCAGCCCAATCGGAATCCCGTAAAAGCTGATTGCGCATGTATTGAGTAAGTTCCAATGCCGCGACTTTGCGTTTCGGCTCATCCACACCATCGCTCAAATGATTTAAGCGCAATATAGGATCCAACTCCCGCAATCCGGCCCGCGCCATATCGCCATCCATCACCTGGCCCAATTCCCACGGCATATAAAGCCCCCGGCGCAACAAGTACGCGCCACCATAGCTGCCACCATGTTCCAGAATTCCAGCCGCTTTGGGTGATACAAAATTGGATATCCAAGGAGCCGTAACTAAACGAAACGCCTTGCCAAACAAGGATGCTCCAGGAACACCCCTCACTTTGTTAACCATATCCGGCACTCGACTAAAAGTATCATAGCCACCAAACAACTCGTCTCCGCCCAAACCACTTAAGGCGACTTTCAAACCTTTTTTAACCGCTGCTTGGGCAACAAAGTAGGTGTTTACGCCGTCAATGGAGGGCTGATCCATTGAGTCAAGCAAATCATCATAAATTTTATCGAAGTCAGCTGACCCAATGCGACTGGTTTGATGCTCCATTTTATATAAATCAGCAACGGCTTCGGCCAACGGCACTTCATCAAAGGCTTGGCCTTTGAATTCATCAAAACCCAAGGTAATGGATTGCAAACCGCCCCCTTGGCATTCCGCCGATAATCCGGCAATCGAGGTGGAATCTAGGCCTGCTGACAAAAACACGCCAACGGGCACGTCCGCAATGAAATGGGCTTTTATGCTCTCTAACAAAGCGTCACGTAAATTAATTTTGGGGCCATCTGTGGCCGGTTCTGCCAATTTCTGTACCGGATCAAAATAACGCACGATCCGCCGGTCTCCGTCACTGCCGACCCGCATCCAATGTCCCGCGGGCAACGCTTTGATCGCCCGATACAGCGTATAAGGCTCAGGCACGCTACCCATTAAAAAATAACCAGCATGACCCGCCGGATCTGGATCTTGGTCAATCGCACCGCCCGCCAATAACGCTTTAACTTGTGACGCAATACGCAACGTACGGCCATCATCGGCATAATATAGCGGCTTTATGCCAAACGGGTCGCGGGCCATGAACAAATCGCGTTCTTGCGAATCCCATATCACAAGCGCGAACATACCGCGCAATAATTGAACCATGTCCGGCCCGTGGCGCTCATAAAGTCTGAGCAAAACTTCTGTATCTGATTGGGTGACAAATTCGAACCCTTCGGCTTCTAAATCACTGCGTAGTGCCCTGAAATTGTAAATCTCGCCATTATATGTAATGTGATAACGCTCGTTTTGGGTCGGTAATGCCATAGGTTGATGGCCCGTCGCAGTCAAATCAATGATCGCCAAGCGCCGATGCGCCAGCCCGACCCGACCGTCGTCTGAATACCAAAAGCCTTCACCATCCGGCCCACGCCGTAGCATCCGATCATTAATCAATTTAAGCTCTGATTGATCGATCTTCGGAGCATATGAATGGTAGCTAAATAGGGCTGCAAATCCGCACATAATTGCTTCATAGCGCAGCCGACCCAGATGACAAAGTTTTTTAATAGATTCAGACCTTTGCAATCCAAGCTAAAATGTGAGTAAAAGGACATATGAAGCAAGTAATCCAAAGCCGCCGCACCGGAAAATTGGCGCTAAAAAACGTTCCGGAACCAAAAGTTAAAGCCGGTCACGTACTGGTTAAAACAACTGCGTCCTTAATTTCTGCGGGCACTGAGCGCATGGTTGTTGAGTTTGCCAAAAAAAGTTTGGCTGGCAAGGCTAAAGCGCGGCCTGATTTGGTCCAAAAAGTCTTGAAAAAAGCCAAACGCGATGGCCTAAAATCAACTTTCCAAACGGTCATGACCCGCTTAGACGAGCCCTTACCTCTGGGCTATTCAGCCGCCGGTGAAGTGATTGCCGTAGGCCGGGGCTTAGAAGGCGCATTTGCAGTAGCCGAGCGCGTTGCAATGGCCGGTGCTGGATTAGCAAATCATGCTGAATTAAACGTCGTCCCCCGCAATTTGGTTGCCAAAATTCCCAAAGGCGTTAGCGATGAAGAAGCCGCCTTTGGAACCCTGGGGGCAATCGCCCTTCATGCCGTCCGCAATGCGGAACCTCGATTGGGTGCTGTGGTTGCTGTATTGGGTATGGGCCTTGTTGGGCAATTGGCCGCACAATTTTTAAAACTTTCCGGGGCCCGCGTCATTGCCCTTGATTACGATCCGTCCCGCTTGAAATTAGCCAAAGGTTTAGGCGCAGAAACGACTGTTGATTTAGGCAAAAGTGACGCCGGACATATTGTGTCAAACATAACCGGTGGGCGAGGCTGCGATGCGATCTTGATTGCCGCCGCCACAACATCGAACGAGCCGTTTATTACTGCTGCCGAAATGGCTCGGGATCGTGCTCGCGTTGTTATGGTTGGTTTGACCGGAACAGAATTCCCCTACGGCGAGTTCATGAAAAAAGAATTGAACATCATCATTTCTCGCTCTTATGGCCCGGGCCGCTATGACCCCGACTTCGAAGGGCGCAACGTTAAATACCCAGAAGGCTGGGTCCGTTGGACAGAGACAGAAAACTTAGCGGAAAGCGTTCGCTTAATGTCATCCGCCTTAAGTCCTCGCTTAAACGTTGAACCTTTAATTTCACACCGCATGGATTTTGGCGATACGGAACGCGCCTATAAAATGATTACGTCCGGGTCCGAGCCGCACATGGGCGTGATCTTGAATTATTCAGACGTAAAATCTGATGCCAATTCCAAGCCAAATTTTGCATCCCTTAAGTCAACCGATAATAAATGTGTGATCGGCGTTATTGGTGCCGGGAGTTTTGCCAAGTCGGTTTTGTTGCCAGAACTCAAACGCCTGCCCAATGTCGTCCTTCACACACTAGCAACTCAGCGCGGCGCAACCGCAGATCACAGCAAAAATACTTTTGGGTTTTTGAACGCAACGGCGGATTCGGATTCCCTATTCGAAGATATAGATATCAACGCGGTCCTTATCGCTACCCGCCATGATTCTCATGCCGCCTTAACCGCGCAAGCTTTGAAAGCGGGTAAATCTGTTTTGGTTGAAAAACCACTGGCATTGAATTTGGAAAGCTTGAACCAAGTGATTGATGCGCGGAATGGATCAGACGAAGCTTTTTTCCAAGTTGGCTTTAATCGCCGCTTCGCCCCGATGGCAATAAAGCTCAAACAAAATTTTGCCGATCTTGTTGGCCCAAAAATCATGAACTTCCGGATTAACGCAGGGGCTATTCCCGGTGACCATTGGGTCCAATCATCCGATGAAGGCGGCGGGCGCGTGTTGGGTGAAATGTGTCACTTCATCGACTTCGCACGCTTTTTGGGTGGTTCATCAATTACATCCGTTCATGCTCAAGCGGCAGGTGGTGAGGGCAGCTTATGCGACGACGTTTGCGTCTCATTACAATTTTCCGACGGATCATTGGCGACCCTTCTTTATACAGCCCAAGGAGACATGGGTGCGGGCAAAGAGCGTTATGAAATTTTTTCTGGCGGACGCAATGGCTTGATCAAAGACTTCAAACGGTTGGAAATTTCAGGAGCTGGGCAAAGTGTTTCAGAAAAATCTACCATGGACAAAGGTTTCCGTGCATCCCTTACTGGCTTTACAAATTCCGTCGCCAACAACGCCGAATTAGGCATTGATGAGTTTGAGCTGATAGAATCAAGTACTGCGACCATTGCGGCTTTAGAAAGCCTGCGCCAAGGTAAATCGATTAGTATTTAAATGAGGCCCCTTTTTGAGTATGGAATGTTATGAGCAATAAAAATTTAATCGCGCTGGCCGACACTATTTCTGACGCTACCGTTTTATGTGTCGGTGATGTTATGCTTGATCGGTTTATTTCAGGCGACGTTGAGCGCATTTCCCCAGAAGCGCCGATCCCTATTTTACGAATTGAGAATGAAAACGTGATGCTGGGTGGAGCTGGAAACGTTGCGCGTAATATTTCAAGCTTAGGTGGGCAGGTGCGGTTTATCTCCGTCATCGGTGAAGATCAAACGGGAGATGAAATTGAAAAGCTTTTAATCAATAAGTTGTCGTTAGATGTGCACTTGGTTGTCGACCCTTCACGAACGTCCAGCCAAAAAAGCCGCTTCGTTGCGGGTAACCAACAAATGCTGCGGGCCGATATGGAAACGACCCACCCGATATCCGATGAAATCGCAAATATCATTTTAGAGATTGCCGAAGAAGAACTGCCCGAATGCGGCGCACTGATGCTTTCTGATTATGGGAAGGGAGTGTTAACGGATGATATTTTATCGCGCCTTATCAAGCTTGCCAACGATCAAAACAAACCGGTTATTGTTGACCCTAAGGGAAATGATTATCGCTGTTATAAAGGGGCGACTTTGGTCACACCAAACCGCAAAGAATTGGAACACGCATCTGGAATGAAAACACGCACCGAGGCTGAAATCATTGAAGCCTGCAATCATTTAATTAAATCAGCGGGCGTTGAAGGTGTGTTGGCAACGCGCAGCGGTGATGGCATGTCCTTAATAATGTACGATCAAGACGCTTGGCATTTACCCGCAAAAGCGCGGGCTGTATTTGATGTATCCGGTGCTGGTGATACCGTGGCTGCGGCTATGTCTATTAGCTTAGCCGCAGGGGGTGATTTACAAACCGCCGCGACTTTGGCTAATGCAGCAGCAGGGATCGTTGTTGGGAAAGTCGGCACAGCAACGGTTCAAATGATAGAAATTTTATCGAGGATGAATAAAGCTCATATCAATACAGAAAACCACCCTGTCCTGGATGATGAAAACGCCCTTCGTCAAATAAACGCCTGGCAAAAACAGGGGTTAAGTGTTGGTTTTACAAATGGCTGCTTCGATATTTTGCACAATGGTCACCGATCATTATTACAACAAGCGGATGATGCTTGCGACAAATTAATCGTTGCAATTAATACCGACGTATCTGTGCGCAAATTAAAAGGTAACGACCGCCCAGTGAATGATGAAATGAACCGCGCCGTTTTATTATCATCTTTAAAAATGGTCGATGCGGTTATTTTGTTCGGCGATGAAACCCCATTGCGATTGATCAAACTTCTTCGTCCTAACGTACTTATTAAGGGCGCGGATTATGAAGAGAATGAAATTGTTGGTGCTGAATTTGTCAAAGCCCACGGAGGCTGCGTTGTTCGAGCTAAATTAACAGTTGGCTTTTCAACAACTGCAACTATTGCCCGTATGCAAAATGGCGACGCATGACATCTGACGACAAACCCGCCACAAATTTATTCGACCAAAAACGCGCAACCTCTTATGAAGACCGCGTCCGACAAGTTGTCCCCGGGTACGATGCACTGCATGATTTGAGTTTATTGATGTTTAATCGTGAAATTGGCAATGCGGGGCATTTTTTAATTGCAGGATGCGGGTCTGGAAGCGAACTGTCTTCATTGTCCCGTCAATCGCCCAATCGCACATTTAACGCTTTTGATCCATCTTCCGACATGATTAACATGGCTCGAGCCCGTGTAAAAACTGAAAATATTTCTAATTCTATAGATTTTAGAACTGGCACAATTGACGACATATTATCTAATCAAAAGTTTGACGCAGCGACCTTAATATTAGTCCTTCATTTCATAGTTGATGATGAAAGCACAAAAGGAAAATCCCATTTATTACGTGGCATTAGTGACCGCTTAAAACCAGGTGCTCCGTTAGTTTTTGCCGAAGCATTAGCAGATCGAGCAACACCTCATTTTGATTCAGATATGAATTTATGGCGCCAACACATGCTGTTAAAGGGTATGGACCCAACGGATGAAGCTAAGGGTTTTAAAAGAATTATTAGTCAAATGGCTTTGATTAGCGAAAACCGTTTAAACGAACTATTAAAACAATCCGGCTTCACACCTGCCCAGAATTTTTACCGTGCACATACGATCCATGGCTGGATAACCCGTAAAGTTTAAGGGTTAGTCACCACCAAAAATATTTTTAATAATTTGCCACGTGCCCTTATTTTTACTCGGCTCAAATTTTTCAATCTTTGGTAAAGTACCTGCCGCTGGCAAACTTTTTACCGTTCTTCCATTATGCGCTGAAACCATTAAATTCTTCCACAACCGTGCAGGCAAACCACCGCCGGTCACTTTATTCATAGACGACCCGTCATCATTACCAACCCAAACAGCTGCTACGCGTTCTGCCGTATAACCAATAAACCAAGCATCTCTATAATTTTGCGTTGTCCCTGATTTGCCGGCTGCGGGGCGATTGATCTTGGCATTTTTTCCTGTACCCCGTTCAATCACAGCCGTCAGCATTTGATTCATGGCTGCAATTTTTTGTGGTGTTTCGATCCGCCCAGGACCACCCCCCTCACGTTTATAAATAACGCGTCCTTGGCCATCACGAATTTCTTTTATGGCATAAGGCCATACGCCGTAACCACCATTTGAGAACGATGCATAAGCCGCCGTCAATTCCAACATCGTGACTTCAGATGCGCCCAATGCGAGCCCTAAATTAGCTTTAAATTTGGCCGTCATTCCAAAACGCTTGGCTGTTTCAATCACTCGTTTCACGCCCGATTTTTTAGCAACCCGAACAGCCACCGTATTGATTGATTGCGCCATGGCATCGATCAATTTGATTTTTCCTTCATATGCTCGTTTGTAATTTTGTGGTTTCCACCCCGCCATATCAATAGGTGCATCGCTTAATATCGACGATGGTGTCAATCCAACATCCATACCGGCTAAATACACAAAAGGTTTAAAAACGGATCCTGGCTGCCTAAAACTTTGCGTCACCCGGTTAAACTGACTGGCACTGTAATTGGTCCCCCCAACCATTGCCAAAATCCCCCCCGTGGGGTTCATAATAAGCGCCGCACCTTGCGTAACTTTAAACTTTTTTGAGTTGTGGTTAATTGCGTCCCGCACTTGCTGCTCGGCCTTTGCTTGTAACTTTGAATCCAAAGTTGTAATGACTGTCAAATCGCGATCCGCAGCCGATACAAAACTTGGAACTTGCGCCAACACCCAATCTGCAAAATGTCTCCCAACCCGCTTGCTGGTTGCTTGTAAGGTTCGACTTTTCTTTTTCTCAGCGGCCGTTGCTTGCGCATCCGTTAAATATCCAGCAGCAACCATATTTCGTAAAATTTGAACTGTGCGCCCGTGGCTGCGTTTTTTACTAGCATGTGGATTATATCGGCTTGGGGCTTTTAAAAGTCCTGCAATTAGCGCGCTTTGATAGGTCGATATTTTTTGCACCGGAATGCCAAAATATTTACGCGCTGCCGCATCAACGCCATACGTCCCAGCACCCAAATAAACGCGGTTCAGATAGATCGTTAACAATTGTTCTTTCGAGAATTTATACTCTAACCAAAACGCTAACATTACTTCTTGAACTTTACGTTTGATTGACCGTTCAGGTGTCAGGAACAAGTTCTTTGCCACTTGTTGGGTAATCGTTGACCCCCCCTGAACAATACGCCCGGCCCACGCATTTCGCCACGCCGCACGCAGCAACCCAAGTGGATCAATCCCAAAATGACTATAATATCGGCGATCTTCTGTGGCGATAATGGCTTTTGGCAATGCATCCGGCACATCACTTAATTGAACCGGAACGCCATATAAGTCCCCCCTAGCCGCTACAACATCACCCGTCGACGACAGTAGCGTTATGGTGGGTCGACGAGTTGATTCTAGCGCATTGTCAATGTTTGGAAGGGTTAAAAAGTACCAACCACAAACCAATAACACGGCAATAAAGCCCCAAACGGCACTTGTTGAGGTCCATTTAAGTACAAAAACAATGAATGCGGATAGTTTAAACGATGTATTTTTTTCTTTTTTTACCATACACCTTTATCGGACTTTGCTGTTAGCATAATGTTAATTTTATTATTCATTTTTATAATAAAATACGTGTCAAATAACCCAGAGTGTTGCTGTATCCGGGCAATTCCCTTAAATCAGAATGGTATTCCACATTCCCTTGCCAAGGATAAAACGATGAACTACGCCGACCAAAATAAAGAGGCCCTAAAAGCAGCAACCCCTGAACTTGAAAAAAACTATAAAGATCTAACTTTACGCAACATTCAAATTGATATGACCCGTGGAAAGCCATCTACAGAACAGCTTGATTTAGCAGACGGACTTTTGGCCGGTATAGGTCGTGAAGATTGTTTTGGTGCTGATGGTACTGATTATCGTAATTACGGACTTGGCACCGGAATTAAAGAAGCAAAAGCACTATTTGCCGAATTTTTAGGGGTCACTGAAAATGAAATCATTATTGGCGGCAATGCCAGCTTAACCCTAATGTACGACATTCTGGTTGGCGGCATGCTTTTTGGTATGCCCGGCGGACTTGGCCCATGGAGCGCTGAAGGCCCTGTTAAGTTCTTATGCCCAGCCCCCGGTTATGACCGCCATTTTGCCATTTGCGAACGTTTAGGGATAGAGATGATCGCCATTGATATGGACGAAAACGGCCCAAATATGGATCAAGTTGAAAGCTACGTTGCCAATGATGCATCGGTCAAAGGCATTTGGTGCGTTCCTAAATACTCGAATCCAACGGGTGCCACCTATTCTGACGAAGTTGTTGATCGGTTAGCCAAAATGCCAACAGCAGCAAAAGATTTTCGGATCATTTGGGATAACGCATATGCCTACCACCACTTAGGTAAAGGCCCTTCAACCGTTAAAAATATTTTGGATATTTGTAAAAAAGTTGGCACACCAGATCGCCCGCTTTTGATTGGCTCTACATCAAAAATTAGTTTAGCTGGATCAGGCATTGCAGTCATGGGTGGCTCTGTAACCAACGTTAAAGACGCAGCAGTAAAAATTTCCTACGCAACCATTGGAGCAGATAAAATCAATCAAATTCGGCACATTAAATTCTTTGGTGATATGAATGGCCTTAAAGCACATATGGATAAACACGCTGAAATCGTCGCCCCTAAATTCGCAGCAGTAGAACGTATTTTAAATGGTCGCTTGGGCGGCAAAGGCATCGCAACTTGGAGCAAACCTGAAGGCGGATATTTCGTCAGCTTGGATGTTATGGATGGGTGTGCCAAAGAAGTGGTTCGTTTAGCAGGGGAGGCTGGCGTAAAAATGACAGGCGCTGGCGTCACGTTCCCCTACTCGATTGATCCTCGGGATCGTAACATACGCATTGCGCCGACCTTGCCACCGATTGAAGAAATCGAACATGCCATGGACGTTCTCTCTGGTTGCATTGAATTAGCCTG
>CALJEW010000408.1 GCA_938074585.1 uncultured Rhodospirillales bacterium
GTAAATTTTTCCTTTCTGGTTTTCTGGTTTGGTGGCGATGCTGAGCGTTGCTGATTGTAAAATAAGTTCAACGGCTTCCCGGACCGTCATAAAATATCTGGTCATGTCGGGGTGGGTAACGGTCAAGGGACCACCGACAGAAAGTTGTTTTTGAAACAAAGGAACAACAGATCCAGTTGAGCCTAAAACGTTACCAAAGCGTACAGTGACAAACCGTGTGTCCGTCGCTTTATTCGGATCGAGATCTAGGGCCTGGCAATAAATCTCGGCCAATCGTTTGGATGCGCCCATAACACTGGTTGGGTTTATCGCTTTATCGGTCGAGACGACAACCATTGTTTTGACGCCAAATTCAACACACGCATTCGCAACATTACGCGTCCCAATAACATTGGTTGCTATGCCCTCACAAATATTGGCCTCAACCAAAGGCACATGCTTAAGAGCAGCCGCATGGAAAACTAATTCCGGCGATAGGTCAGAAATAACTGATTGAATACGGTCTTGGTCCCGAACATCAGCAATCGCAGCCTCTCGATTTATGGTGGGCCACTTTTGAGCAACTTCAAGATTAATAGTATATAAAGCGAATTCTGAATTATCGACAAGGGTTAAAGAAAGCGGGGTAAAGTCGCAAACCTGGCGAACCAGTTCGCTGCCGATGCTACCACCCGCGCCTGTAATCAATACCCGTCTGCCTTCAACCAAATTGCACATTCCGGATCGGTCCAATGGTGTTTGTGCGCGACCTAATAAATCCTCAACGTCAACAGGGCGGATTTCCATTTGATCTTTAAGGCCAGTTTTAAAATCTGTTAGTTTTGGAATCCGAGCCAAAGTCATGCCCAAGGCATTGGCTTGTTCTAAAACCGAACGCACGGCTTCACCGTTCATATCGTCTTTGGTTAAAATAATGCGCTGTGGTTTGTGGTTTCTTGGTAATAGCTTGGTTATCGATTTTAAATCATCAACGGTTCCCAATACAGGAACTCCATGAATTTCGCGGCCAACTCGGCGCTGGTTTTCAGCTGCAATGCCGACAACCCGGTAACGAATATCCTCATTCTGACGTAACGAGCGAATGAATAATTCTGCGCCATCACTGGCACCAGCCAATAAAACGGGGATTTGCTGAGCATCGATAACGCCAGCTCTTAAATCAAAGCGTCGATCTTTAATTAAACGATAAAAGAATCGAGGCCCACCCAATAGGGCCATTAGGACACACCAGTTAATGATCAATATGGAGCGCGGTAGCGTCTCAAGCCGGGTCCATAAAAACATAATGAAGGCAAAAATTAGAATTACAAAAGAAACGGCTTTGGTTAGTGCCCATAAATCGGTAATGGACGCATATCGCCAAACGCCCCGATACAGCCCAGAAACCCGAAAGACGATGGCGCAAATGACTGTAAATACTGCACAGATTGGTAAAATTTGATTTAAATCAAACAAGATATAATCGTCAGCAAGGCGTAAGTAGGTGGACAATAAAAACGAGGCAGCAGCCATGATTAGATCATGCGCATACGCAATATGTCCGCGGTAGGTGAAAGACTTAGTCATGTAGTTTATGGCACCTTACTGTTTGGATTGGTTCTGGTACCAAATTACTGTTTTATCAAGCCCTTGTTGTAAACTAAATGGCGGTTTCCAGCCTAATTCTTTATGAATTTTATTGCAATCAACCTGAAGCGAGCCCACGAGCCGTTTAATAGTTCCTGATTTACCAAATAACACCCCGGCTAAACGTAGCAAAAATACAGGACAAGGGATAAGGCGCGTTGTTTTGTTTAGGGCATTCCCAACTGCGCGAAATAGCTCTGGTGTTGAAATATCGGCATTATCGCTGACCAAATAAGTTTGACCAATGGCAGCGCTGTTTTCTAATGACTGGATAACCGCATCGATAAGGTTTTCCAAAAAAATTAGGCTGCGTTTGTTTTTTATGATCCCTATCGGCAGGGGTAAACCGAGTTCAGATAGCTGTATGAGTTTTAAAAAATTACCTTTTACGCCGGGACCGTAAACCAAGGGGGAGCGGATGATTGTGCTTTTTAAGTCTGAGCTGTTTGAAATTAAAAGCTCGGTTTGATGCTTGGTACGCCCATACGCATCTTCTGGCTGAGAAGGCTGGGATTCGGAATAAGGTTGAATAGTTGTTTGTTCTCCATTGACCTTAACCGAACTCATAAAAATAAATCGTGAAACGTTTTGTTCTGACATTTGATGAATAAGCCGTTTTGTACTTTCAACATTAACGTGCAGGTATTCAGCTTCTGGGTTCGAAGCGGTCTCGCTCATAACATGAGTTCGGGCAGCTAAATGGATAACGGCTTCTTGATTTCTGAGTGCTTTTCTCCAATCGGTATAAGGGCCTAAATCCCCAACAACAATGGAACTACTAATGTTTTCTATTGGTGGCGTTTCACTCGAGCGCACCGATGCGGTAACTAAATGCCCACGGTTTGTTAAGTTTTCGCATAAGCATCTTCCAACAAATCCAGATGCGCCCGTGACTAAAATTTTCATGGTGCGCTCTTCCCAACCGATCCACCACGGCCCTCAGCTGCGGCAGTTAATACATCGATCATTTGTTGGGCTTGTTTTTCGCGACTGTGCAGAGGGGCTGCGGCTAAACTTTGATCCTGAAATTTTTTCAGTAATGCCTTATCATCACATAGTTTTTGTGCTGCATCGGCAAGGGCTTTTGGG
>CALJEW010000409.1 GCA_938074585.1 uncultured Rhodospirillales bacterium
GGGTGCGGGGTCATATTGAAAGTACAGGCCGCTTCGATATAAACCAAGCATGGCGTTGGGGATTTGATGGTAACTGGACCACAGATGATACTTATATGCGCCGATATGGATTTGGTGGCCCCTCTTCATTAGAAAGTCAGCTATTTGCAGAATCTTTTAAAAGTAGAAGCTACTTTTCTGCTAAAATAAATACATTTCAAAGCCTTCAAGATGGCGTTGGTTCAGGAGGAATACCTTTGATACTTCCTCTTGTTGACTTCAACTATGTAGGTAAAAAAGACCGCATTGGTGGCTCCACTAACTTCGATTTCAACCTGCTATCCCTAACCAGGGACGAAGGCACAGATACCCGTCGCCTATCGGCCCGCTCCGTTTGGCAAAGACCACTGGTTGGTGCGCTAGGTGATATTTATAATATCTCATTTGGATTAAACACCGATCTGTATCACGTTGACGGCCTCAGCCGTGGCGTGGATAAATCAGATTACACAGGGTTCAGTTATCGTGTAACACCTGAAGCTACTTTCGAATGGCGCATGCCTTTTGCTAAATCAGATGGCGAGATCAGCCATTTGATTGAACCGATAGCATCGTTCATGTGGAGCCCGTATGGTGGGAACTCGGATAAGATACCCAACGAAGATAGTATTGAGTTGGAATTTGATGATACCAACTTGTTCCGAACAAACCGGTTTTCAGGCCTCGATCGCGTTGAAGGTGGCCCGCGTCTCATTTATGGCATTAAGTGGGGTGCATTTAGGAAGAGCGGTGGCAAGTCAAGTATATTCATGGGGCAATCGTGGCGTCCAAAAAAGGATGATACCTATGCCAATGGATCAGGACTTGAAGATAATTTTTCTGATATCGTTGCCCGCATGGAAATATCACCAGGTAAACATTTAAAAGCCACCTACCGCACCCGTTTTGATGCAAGTAACTTATCACCAAAGCGTAACGAAATCGGTTTAAGTGCTGGAATTCCAAAATTCAGGGTTACTGGCAATTACATATATATGGAAAGCCAGACAGATAGTGAGTTTTCGGGGCGGGAAGAATTAGATTTAACAGCAACATCGCAACTTAACCGTGATTGGCGAAGTGGTTTTAATGCGACACGTGATATAGATGCCAGCGAAATGCGAACTGCAGGCATGCACTTAACCTATGAAGATGAATGTGTTGTCTTTACAACAAGACTAAACCGAACATTTTTTGAAGATCGTGATTTGGAACCAACGGATAGTTTTACCTTTAATCTAGTTCTAAAAACGCTAGGTGAGGTTCATACTACTGGGAACTTAAGCAATTAGCCCTTAAATATGAAAAAAAGATCAAAAGATGTATCCAACACAAAAAATTTATAAAACTGTTTTTATGCGGGCTTTCCTATTTGTTGGAGCAATTTCTATCATCGGGGTTTTGGCATTTTCACCACCTAGGGCATACGCTCAGGGCGCTTTACGAATTGCAGCTGTTGTTAATGACGAGATGATTTCTGTCCACGATTTAAAGTCCCGCATTGCTTTGATTGCAGCTTTTTCAGGCTTTGAAAATACAGCAGAAACCCAACAGCGATTGGCCCCACAGATCTTACAACAGCTAATTTTAGAGCGCATTCGTTTGCAAGAAGCCAAGCAATTAGGTGTTAAAGCAAAAGACAGCGAGATTAATAATGAAAAATCTGCACTTGAATTACAAACAAAGATAAAACCCGGGCAGCTCTTAAAGTCATTGGAAGCTAACGGTATTGACACAACAACGCTGCTTAACCAATTCAAGGCAAAGATAGTTTGGTCAAAAATAATACGTCGAAAATTTATTAGAAACGTTCAAATTAGTGATTCTGAGGTCGATGAGGCAATTGACGACATTAAACGCAACAAAGGAAAACCAGAATATCTGGTTTCTGAAATTGTATTACCAACAGATTCAACCGAAAAATCCACCGAATCCGAACTATTGGCCCCTCGATTAGTTCAACAAATTATAGATGGAGCTAATTTTGCTGCCATTGCGCGTAATTTTTCACAAAGCCCATCAGCACAAAAAGGTGGGAATCTGGGCTGGAACAGGGTGGGTCAACTCGGTGCTGAGCTTGGCTCAGCCATTATGAATTTAAAACCTGGGAAAATCACAAATCCGGTGAGGACTGTTGATGGAATTTACATCTTAAAGCTCAATAAACATCGAGTTTCAGCAGGCCTTGATGGGCCACCACTAGGCCCCCCAACGGTCAGCTTACTGCAATTCCATTTGCCAATTCCAAGCCAAAGTAGTCCACAACAGATTTTGCAAATAAAGCTCGATTCTCAAACATTCACCAAAAATATAAAGGGTTGTAACGCTTTTGATAAAATCGCAAAAACGTCAGGATCTGCGCTTTCAGGAGAGCTAGGTACCTTCCAAATGGACCAAATTTCAACACAAATGCAAGCATTAATTAAGGACCTTCCTGTTGGAAAGCCCAGTTTGGCTTCAGTTATAAGCGATAGCGTTATTGTTTTAATGGTCTGTAATCGGCAAATTCCTGTGGCTGTTAAAGTGGATTTGGTAAAAATTCGACGCCAAATCAAAAATAACTTAACCACAATTCAATTATCCCTAGCCGCGCGTCGATACCAGCGCGATTTGCGCCGGGCAGCGTTCATCGAAATTCGGTTGTAAATGTTAGAAAACTGCCAGTCACATCCACACCCTTTGGCCATAACCATGGGAGAACCAGCGGGTGTCGGCGGTGAAGTTCTTTTGAAAACATGGGCTAATTACAGACACAGCTTACCACCTTTTTTTGTCATCGATAGCATTGATCGGTTAAGCCAAATAGCAGGCGAAATGGGCCTTGATGTTCCCTTATTTGGACGGACATCTCACAATTTGAGCATGCCCGGGTTTACCGACTGCTTACATGTCTTAGATACTCCCTTAATGCAAAGGCCTGTTCCGGGACAACTTAACTATGAAAATGCTACTTCTGTTGTCAACTCGATCACCAAGGCCGTCGAAATGACAATGAACGGCTCAGCAGCTGGTGTCGTGACTAATCCAATCCATAAAAGTGCGCTATATGAAGCGGGTTTTGCTTACCCCGGTCATACTGAATTCTTAGCATCCCTATCAACGTCAAACCCAACGCCTGTGATGATGCTAGCGTGTGATCAGTTGCGCGTTGTGCCGGTGACCATTCACATGAGTTTGCAAGACGCAGTTAGCTCGTTAACAACTGAAAATATTATCGAACAATCTATGATCACAGCAGAATCGCTAGTGCGAGATTTTGGCATCACAAATCCACACTTAGCCATTGCCGGATTGAACCCCCACGCAGGCGAAGTGGGGGCAATGGGTTGCGAAGAACAAACAATTATCCAGCCCGCCATCGATGCACTAAAAATGGATGGGATTCGTGTTTCAGGCCCGCACCCCCCCGATACCCTTTTCACAGCTCAAGCACGTTCCACTTATGATGCAGCTATTTGCATGTATCACGACCAAGCGCTAATCCCTATAAAGACTTTGGATTTCGACGGTGCTGTAAACGTTACCCTTGGATTGCCGTTCATCAGAACATCACCCGATCACGGAACCGCCCTTGATATTGCTGGTACCGGTCAAGCCAGCGAACGCAGCTTGGTAGCCGCAATCCGTATGGCTGGCACCCTAGTTTCCAACAGATCCGCCACAAATAGGAACATCCAAAACCATGTCTAGCGACAGCCCAGACGGCCTGCCCCCCCTCCGTGATGTGATTAATCGGTTGGGCTTACGCGCGAAACGATCCTTCGGACAAAATTTCTTGCTCGATTTAAACTTAACTCAACGCATTGCCTGTGCTGCAGGAGATTTAGGCGGCGTTAATGTGATCGAAATTGGCCCCGGTCCAGGCGGCCTAACCCGTGCGTTGATGCTTCAAGGAGCGTCCCAAGTTTATGCCATTGAGCGCGATTTCAGATGTGTTAATGCGATTAGTGAGATTGTCGCCACCTACCCTGGCCAAGTTCATGTTATTGAAGCCGATGCGACTAAAATCAATCTAAGTGAAGTATGCGAAGGCCCGCGTAAGATTGTCGCCAATTTGCCCTATAATGTCGCAACACCGCTGCTCATCAGCTGGCTTAAAAACCTGCCCGATGTTCAAGGCATGACGTTGATGTTTCAAAAGGAAGTGGCGGATCGCTTGACCGCGCAGCCAAGAACCAAAGCCTACGGGCGCTTAAGCGTCATGAGCCAATGGCTGTGCCATGTGCGCCAAGAATTTAACGTCGCCAAGGAAGCATTTACGCCACCGCCAAAGGTGATATCTACCGTGGTGACCCTTACGCCAAGGAAAGAGCCTTTAGCGGAAGCTACTTGGGCAAACCTAGAGCAAATAACTGCCACCGCGTTTAATCAACGGCGCAAAATGTTGCGGGTCAGCTTAAAAAGTCACAACTTTGACTTCGACGCTTTGGGCCTAAAAGAAACGGCCAGAGCTGAAGAACTCAGCGTCGAAGATTTTTGCAAACTAGCTCGCCAAATTAGCACGTAATCATACCAACCAAAGAACAAATAAAAAATTAGGCGCCAGGTGCATCCGGCTGATTACGGGTTTGATCATTGTCACGAGCAACAGCAATCACGACTTCCGGATTTTGACCTGCCATAATTCCATCAACACCAGATACGAAAGCACGAAACGCAGCTTCATCCTTTGGCCCTGCATTGTCAGAGATGCGCGCATTGAACTCGGCATACTCAGAGCGCAATAAGGCCTCTGTCGATAAGAAACACTTCATTTGTTTGGATGATGTGTAAATAGAAACCCCTGATAACAAAATTGACGCCAGTAAACCCAACTTGATCGCTTTGGTTGGATCAAAAGTATATTGCAAGAAGCTCATGTCATCCATGGGGCCTGGAAAAAAGACGAGGAAAAGAGAGCTGATCACCATGACTGCTAGGCCCGCAATCAAATTGTTTTTAGCCTGTTTTGCATTTTGCTCATACCAATTGAGATAACGTTGAAATTGGGTTTCGGTATAAGAATTTAAACGGGTAGTGAATTCAGTATCTGGTGCCGACATCTTTTGACCTTTAAAACTTTAACGTTTATTTAATAAATTTTACTGACTGACGCCCAGTTCGCGGACAAATCCACCAAGCCCAATCCGGCGGTCGCGGCGCAAACGCTCGGCTGCCAAAATGGCTTCAACCTCTTTTACGCTTTCATCCAAATCATGATTTATGATTACATAATCATATTCAGCCCAATGGCTCATTTCTGATGTCGCTTTCGCCATTCGGCCTTTAACGATCTCTGCTGTGTCTTGTGCTCTAGCATACAGCCGGCGCTCTAATTCTTCGATTGTGGGTGGCAAAATAAAAATACTGACTAAATCTTCACGGGCGTTTTGTTTAAGCTGCTGCGTTCCCTGCCAGTCCACATCAAACATCACATCGTAACCATGCGACAAAGCTTCTTCAACTGGGGCGCGCGGGGTTCCATATGAATTTCCAAACACCGTTGCATATTCTAACAATTCACGTCTCTCGACCATTTGATCAAACTTAGCCTGATCAATAAAAATATAATCTTTACCGTCAACTTCGCCCGGACGAATTGGCCGCGTGGTTGCAGATATGGACATCGTTAAATTTTCATGGAGGCCCAAAATCGCTTTAGAAATTGTCGATTTACCAGCCCCAGATGGAGATGAAAAGACCAACATCAATCCGCGTCTTAAAATTTCATAGTGATTTTTTGACATGTTTTATATTACGCCTATTCGATATTTTGAATTTGTTCTCTGAAGCGTTCAATATACGACTTTAGGTCTAGACCGATTTTGGTCAATCCTACATCTACAGACTTAGAACACAATGTATTGGCTTCCCGATTAAATTCTTGACATAAAAAGTCCAACTTACGACCAACAGATTCATGACTTTTCAAATAATCTTGGGCAGCTTGTTCATGAGAAATCAAACGGTCTATTTCCTCATGAATATCAGCTTTCGTGACCAACAATGCAATTTCCTGCGCCATTCGGTCTTCAGATATTTCCGTTATCCCATTCAATGCGTCGCGCAACTGAGTTTGTAAGCGCGTTTGAATGGCATCGGGTTGTGTTGATGCGTTTTGTTTTGCCCGCGCGGTTAAATCAGAAATCGCATCCAATTGTTCTACTAAAACGGTAGTTAAACGAGCTCCTTCTTCGGCCCGCATTTCTTTCAACGCTTCAATCGCATGATCAAAGTCCGCTAAAATCAAGCTTTGAATTTCTGTTTTATGTTGGTCAGTAACTTCTTGCTCAAACGTTTCGATCACGCCTCGTAAAGCCAAAACATCAGCAGCACTGGTTGGACTTGGATTTGGGATTCGAGCTTCTAATTCAGGTATACTCAAGATCACCAAATCAAGAATATCTTGATTGAGCTGGAATGCACCCGGCGTCTGGGCCCACTCAACAGTTAGGCTTATCGTCACATTGCCACGTGTTAAGGCCTTCACCGTCTGCTCACGTACACATTGCTCTAGCCCATCAAAACTGGTTGGGACACGCAAGCGTATATCAAGGCCCTTAGAATTGAGGCTTTTCAATTCCCACAACCAACTGCATTGCTCGTGTTGCCCATTAACCCGAGCAAACCCCGTCATTGATTTTAGCGCCAAAAAAAAATTCCTTTTAAAATCAGTACCAGTTTATAACGGCCCCAACAGATGACGACAATAGCGGCCATTTAATATCTGATAATGTGGGATATACTAACTCAATGAACAAACAAACCCGAACACCTAAATCGATCCTTATTACAGGCGCATCTAGCGGCATTGGATGGGCAGTAGCACTTGAATATGCATGTCCTGGAGTTCACTTGGCATTGTGTGGACGAAACCCAGACCGGATTCACAAAACGCCCTGTTGTGCAGGGACAAAGGCGCTATAGTTACGTATCAGGTGATGGATGTGCAGAACCGCCTAGAGATGGCCGAATGGATCTCTCAAATCGATCAAAAAGCACCCTTAGATTTGGTAATTGCGAACGCTGGAATCTCGAACGAAACCGGGCTTAACCTGAGAGAAGAAGAACAAGTGCGTGATATTTTTTCAATTAACATCGTCGGCATGTTAAACACCGTATTACCCATAATTCAGCCTATGAAATTACGCCACAGGGGGCAAATTGCAATCTTGAGTTCACTAGCAGGGTTTAGGGGAATGCCATCAGCACCAGCTTATTGTGCATCAAAAGCGGCTGTCAGAAGCTACGGGGAAGGATTGCGCGGGCGACTTCTAAATGACGGCATACAGGTGAGCGTTATATGTCCCGGTTTCGTCAAAAGTCGGATCACAGATGCAAATGACTTCGAAATGCCATTTATGATGAAAGCTGACAAAGCCGCACGTTTCATAAGGAAAGGCTTAATAAACAACCGCGCCCGCATCGCCTTTCCGTGGCAGTCGTATCTTTTAGTACGTATTATCAGTGCCTTACCGCTCAGCTGGGCGGACAAATGGTTAAGCCGAGGCCCAAAAAAAATCTAACACTTAACCACAACGATAATTAATTACGCACCAGCCCCTATTTAGAGTAGGGTTTCTTTGATTTTAAGGCGAATTGAATTTTTCCAACAACAACCTAAGGCTTTGCTATAAGTGGATAACACATACTCAATTGAACAAACA
>CALJEW010000410.1 GCA_938074585.1 uncultured Rhodospirillales bacterium
CCTGATAATAAGATAATAGCTGCTGTCGTCATCCAAAAACGAGCCTTGTCCGTGGTTAAAGTAAGACCACCCAGGATAAAAAGTGGGACGGTATTCGATACGGTATGCCAGAACCCGGCATGAATAAAAGGAGATAGGAAAATGCCTATCAGGCCGTTGCTACTGCGTGGTAGTACCCCAAACGTGTTTAGGCTGTGGCCCAATAAAAAATTTATAATTTCAACGGCCCATATAAGAGTAATCAGAATAAGGACCGGTCCAACCATCTTTCCAATAGTTTTCATATCAAACTCACAATGATTTAGGCACCAAGTAGAAATATGGCATCCGCCGTAATGTTTGTGGCTCCCGAGGGAGCAGTTACGATCTCACCAGTGTTGGCATCACGGTAAGCGATCGGCGTTCCAGAATTGCTGTCTAAATAGTCAGAGACTATATCACTCCAGACCCCGTCTAGGAGCTTCTCGGATCTGACGATACGTTCACCTTCTGCCGTAAATAAATTTTCCAAAATGATGGTAGAGCCTGGGTTTAACAATCCGCCAATGATCATTTCAGGGTAGGCGCGCACTGGGCGCATGATAAGTGTTGCGCCTGCATTTTCTAGTCGTTCACGATTGTCATCATCAACACATTCTGCGATAATTTTAGCCATGGAATTTTGTGCCCGGACTCGACAGATCACATCAAAGGCGTGCCCATCAGAAAACGGTTCTTCATCTTCCCAGGCAAGAATAATAACAATCGCAGCATTTCCAATAGCGGCTTTTTCCAAAACTGCTGGCACATTCCCATGTCCCTTGACATATTTAATGTCAAATCCTTGCAGAATAATAGGCAGTCCCCCGACCTGATCCTTGGATATTTTATCTGAAATTAGTACAATTTCTTTCGCTGACGTTTCCGGCTCTCTTCTGCATTCAGAAATGAGGCGGACCAAATGTTGTGTTGAATCGATTTTCGAGCCGATGATGACAATATGATCGTTCATGTTATTCCAACTCCAATTTCCATTTTTAATAGTCTCACGACGCAGGCTTCGATAATCAAAAAAATCCCCTGCCATTTTGGCAAAAACAAAAATTCCACCAAAATATAGGATTACCACGGTGGATAACCGCCCCAATACTGTCGCAGCGGAGATATCACCGTAACCGACTGTCGTAATACTTGTTAGGGTCAGCCAGAGACTGTCACCAATCGTGAAATTCTCAAATTGCACCATAGCAAAAGTATGGGTGATCAGAATCAAAAATATATAAAATAGTGATTTAATTGCCGATTTTTTAGCAAGTTGTTCGGTTTGCTTGATGGCTCGGGGTACGCTCCACTTTAAGCGTTTTTGCCTCAATCGCCTAAATAATGGATTCAAGATATCTCCCCATATAATGCCTGCTTATCATTATGCTGATGGCATCATTTCTTCTATCTTAAACATAGGTAGATATATGACAAAATAGACATCAGTTTTACCACCATCGAAGACAAAGACCTCGATCGCGGCTTCTTGGTCTTTGCTTGTCAGCCGAAAATAATCACACGACTTCTCATCTGTTGATACATTCTCAGTTGTGCCAACATCAACAGGATCACGATCCAACCAATAAACTTCACAGGCCTGATCCTGAACGTATTTTCTGGAGAGCCACGTATTGTCTTTTAAAGATGATGGATGGCTTTCAACTTCGACTAAATAATTACGATCTGGATTAAACAGATCAGTGAATTGCTCAACATTGATCATGGTCTCGACGTGGGGCTGATCCGCTCCATAAGAAAAAGCCAGCCGTTCTGAGTTTCCGTCATCCTCAACCCACATAAGTAAGGGGCGATTGTTATCGGTGAGCCCCAAGTGAATGACACTTCTTTCATAACCGGATTTGGCAGATAAATCGAGGCCGGTAACCTTCTGGATCATGAATTCAGTATTAGAAATTTCCGGATGATCATCAAAACCAATTTTAATAAAATCACCTTGCTTTAACTTACGCGGATGATCTAAAGAACGTGCGGGAGCCTCGCTTTTATCTCGACCGAATATTTTTTTAAACATTCAATATTCCTTGATGGTTAAGCACCCTGCTCAAATCCTACCCCAGGAGAATAACAGGGTGCAAAATAACTATTTTCGAGCTTTAATACGGGCCATAATATCGTCTGCCTTTGGTCCGCGCGCACCAATTCCAGCTTCTTTCATACGTTTATCTAGATCATCACCGCTGGTTTCTTGGGCCAGTTCTTCGGCCGAGGCAAAACGGTCCGATCGCTCTTGTTGGCGCTTTTTAATCCGGTCCAGAGAATCCATGGCATTACCCATTTTGGACGACGAACCGGAAAAACGGCTTGCAACGTTACTTTGAACTTTTTGCACTGCTTCCGTAGCCTTGAGCACGTCTTGTTGTTGCTTCAGTTGTTTTAGGCGGGCTTCAGCCTTTTTGAGGTTAGTTTTAAGGGTTTGTTCGCTTGTCGTGAAACTTTGTAACAACGACTTCTCAATTTCCAGTTGCTCATCAAAATTTCCAATCCGTTCACAGATGTCACGTGCCAGGTCTTCATCATTTTTGTCCAAGGCTTCCGAGGCAAATTTTTCATGCTCTGCGATTTTCTTTCCAAGTTCGTCAACTTTACGCGCATTACCTTTGCGCTTTGCCATAATACTAGTCAGTTCTGTTTTAGCTTTATCGATTTCTGTGCTGGCTTCGCGTAATTCCTGATCCATGATCCGAATGGCTTGATTGTCAGCAATCGTTTCGCCCGTTTCAGATACAGCGCCTTTAATGGCGGTAAATACTTTGCTCCAGGACATAATAATTATTCCTTATTTCTAATTTCAGACTTGTTCTTAGTGAATTGACATTAAGCGCGTAAATATTCTTTACAGTAATCAAGCGCATCTACGATGTTGTTGGCTAGCGTGGTAATCTCTTCTATCATCTCATTGACATCTGAGTTAACACTGAGCGATCCAAAGATGACGTGACGCTCACCCATTATTGAAAAAGCCGAGAGCGGCATCGGCAGGTTTGCCCGTAGTAAAACTGCATTCAGTTCGCTCTCTTTTCCTTCTATAATTTCATCAACGCCCCACATGTCCGTGATCATGAGAACCTGCTCATCGCCGACTGAAATCATTATTGGAAATTCATCAACATCCTGAACGATTGCCTGAATGACAGGGGTGTCACCATCAATTTTCTGGATGGTGATTTCACCGTTGATCACCTCTTCCGTAGCTGACAATTGGCTCATTAGGTCGTCTGTAGTGACTTTTCCCATGTGTTGTCCGTCCTTATCTTTAAAAGTTGAGGATTGTGTGCAAATCCGGGCTTCAAGGTCTCGTATGTTCTTCCTTCCCCAAGCAGGGACCCAGACTTGCATAGATACAAGCCCTTGAGCCCGTTTGTTTTCTCTTAAGCGCTGCTGCCTTTCGGCGCTTTTAGGATCTTTAACCATTACATTCTTTCCTTATCAGCCTGACCTAAACTTAGCCGTTACATGTCACAATGTCAACACGTGATGTGTGATGTTTAATTGCGTGATGTGTTACGACCGCTGTTCCAATCTTGCAAATGATATTGATAGATTGTATTAGAACGGGTCCGGTTGATTTTAATCTGCTGTTTATTCGAAAAGAAGTTATGCCCAAATACAAAGCTAGCATCGATCATTTCTGGGGTTGCCCAGCTCTCGGGAAGAGGTTCCTTGAAATTTTTGATACGCGTCTTGGGTGCTGTGCCTAGCGGGACAGCAATGGTCCATCCCCATTCACCAAAACTTGGGACATTAGCATGATATTGATCGACCTGACTGAACCCCGACGCTTCAATTGTTTTCCCGATGCTTAGAAAGGTGCGCTTCGCGTGATACGGTGATGTTGACTGAACAACCAGAGCACCATCACCGGTTAGCACATTACGGAGTTTGTTATAAAATCCGGTAGAGTAAAGTTTGTTTAAATCGGGGTGGTTAGGATCTGGAAGATCAACAATAATTGTATCAAATCGTTTACCTTCCGTAATCAATAAATCTACACTTAACCAGGCATCTCCAAATTTTGTTTTAACGCGGGGATCAGAAAATGACCCCCTATTCATCTTGATAAAAGCCCTATTATCAATTGCGCTATTAGAGTGAGTGAAAAATTCTACTAGCTCTTCATCAAGGTCAAGTAGCATTACAGATTTAGGATTCCATGTCAGGACATCGCGTAACGCTAATCCATCTCCACCGCCGATAATTAAGATACTATCGTGACGGGCACTGGCCATCATTGCAGGATTGACCAACATACTGTGATAAATATTTTCATCGTCGCTGGCGAATTGAACGCGGCCATTGAGATGAAACGTTAGAACCGGAGCCCCATCACGCCCCCGTTCCCGACGGGTCACAACAAGACGTTGAAACCGTGTATCATGCTGATAGATGACGCGGTCAGAATACATCATATTCTCAGCCATGTTCTGCCATGTGGGGCCCTGCCATGCTACAGTGAAAGCGATAACAAAAAACAGCCCGTGCGTCGCCAGTAGCACCTCCCTGTGTCTGACCTTTTGATAGAACTTGCAAATAAACAGAAATCCGACCGCCAAGTTGACCATCGCCGTTAGTGCCCCAGCCAGGGCCGGATCAATAGAGAGCATCCAACCTACCCAGATGATAGCTCCGACACCGGCACCAATGTAATCGGCACCGTATATGGTGCCAATGTTATTTTTGATATGCTGGGAATGCAGTATTTCTCTGACCCTGGCAATCAGTGGAATCTCCATGCCAATCAACAACCCTAGAATACAAGCCATAACATAAGGGGAAAGCTGGGCTGCCTCGTCCAGAACCCTGAACAGACCGCCATCGATTGGCAGCCCAGCAGGAAGGTTTAACGTTTCGGCTAGCACTTGCGGGAGGACGTAGGTTCCTACCATTACGCCACTGCAAATTAGAATGGCAGCACTCCCGGCCAATGCCAATATGAGCTCAAGGATTACAACTCCACTAAAGGCATCGTTAATCCTGCTCGACAGGAACGAACCGACCCCCATACTGACAATCATCAGACTAATAATTGTGTAAATGACGGTTTCAACCGCCCCCAGTACGCGTGCTGCATAATGTGACAGAAGATATTCGTAAATTAATCCACATCCGGCAAGAATTCCGGTGATCAAAATAAGCGTTGCATCAATCTTGAGCTTTGAGTGTGGGTTGAGCGAAGGGATCGGTGCCGTTTTCAAGTCAGACTTCACCTTTGTTGTGTATCATCCTAGCAAGCTGACTAAGAGCAAGCCAAGACCTATATAGGCTCCGGCCTCAACCGCAGCAACGCCATAATTTGCTTCTTGGTCAACTTCTTGTTCTACAGATATTCCGTATAGAACAACTTTCTCGATCAGTGAAGTGAGCACAATAACGCCAATTAGCAACACGAAAGCAACGACTGCCCACGAGACAATCGACAGGACCAAGTCGGAGCCAAAAATAACTAGATTACCGGAGGTTGATATGGCTAGGGCCGTTCCAATCTGAAACCCGGCAAACCGGATGGCTAGTGCCACATTTCCTTCATTAATTGCATCACGAAAAAACCGCCCTTTGTTGCGTTTAGCAAACAGGTTAACACGGTAGCGTGAAATCAATACGAGAAGTAACTGGGTTATCAGATACATACCAACAACCACGCCGATAGAGCTGAGCCAATCGCCAGTTGACCAGGCAAAAACTCCAAATATGATTATTGCCGTTGCAATCATGTTACCGGCATCAAGGGTCCCTGCCGCAATATTCCCCTGAGAAATCATTTGTTTCAGGTCAATTTGAGGGAATACGATGTTATCAAAGATCCAACGTGTACACATCAACATGACAACACCTAGAACCCCGTAACCTAAAACATACAGGCCTTCGGTGATCAGGTTTGTCGCAATATCACCCGATGCAACACCGGCGAAGACGACAGCAAGGGCAGCCGTTGCCCCTCCTAACGAGATGCCAAAGGCGTGATTATCATTTTCAGATAGCTCGACGGTCGTATCAACGCCACCCGAAGTCCTGCCAAACAGCGTACGGACCAGCACCAACATGGCAAAAAGAAGGATGAAATCAACAGCCAGAGCCGCGTAATAATAGGGGTCGGCTGAGACCGCAAAATATGTTTCAAAGTTCATGTTCTATATCTCCACAATTCTATTTCCCGCCGCTACGGCCACCAAATCCACCACTTCGTGAGGGCGATGATCGGGTATTGGAGTAGGAGCTGGTGCGTTTTGCCTGATAGGTTTTAGACATCGCCCTAGGGGCGCTTCTGGTTCGAGGAGCGTAGGTTGACAGACGACTGGTACTGCGAAAGCTTTTAACTCTGGCAGGCGAGGCCTTGTTAGCCCTGACATCCGGTTGGCGTCTTGATGCATTGGACCAGGAGTTATTATTACGGCTGGTACCGTAATAGTGTCGGCCTACATCTCCATAATAAGAGGCGCTACGAGCACCGTACCAATAGTTTTGGTTATACCGGTAGCCAGTCCCCCAGCCTATAACGTCAGAGAACATTCTGTATTGACCATACCAAGCCCACATACTGTTGCCACTAGAACCTGTGTTCCATCTACCGTACGCCGGATTGCCGACAAGGTGTTGTGTAGGCGGCATTGATTTATCGGATGTTTCTGCAAAATTGAGTTTTGGTAGCTTTCCCTTGGTCATGTCAGCCAGCACATTAATAACGTCAACCAATGAATCGTTAAAAACGTCAGGTTGTGCCGCACGTGTGATAGATATTGCTTCATTGCCAACAGCAATAGTTACTTCCCGAGACGCTTCTCCATCCCTCACAAATGTTTCTTTGGCTGTATTAAAGCGGCTTCTTAGAAATGAGAACATCCCCCCATTGACCGAACCCTCGGCCTCAAGAGCAGAAATCAATTGAGCCATATTAGGGTTAAGCCTTCTGGCCACCTGAGCGTATTTCTGGAGATAGTTTATGTTAGGTAGTGCGGCCGCACCTTGTTGCAGCGTAGATTCAAGTTTGAAAACCGCATTTTCAGCTATTTTTATTGTTTTTTGAGCGCGCTCAAATTCCGGATCAGAACACCCGGACACCAAAAATATAATTGAAAGCATGAAAAATAAAGGTAAAGGAATAACCTTTCGCATGTTTTTCATCTCTATGATTGCCTCCATTGGCAAGTAAGCCTTACCGTGACATGTTACAGTATTAGATTTAGTGATATGTTACAGTAGTGATTTTAGTGACATGTCACGATGCGCAAGCCTCGTTTGCGGCTTTTCAATTAGATAGTCATGTAAAGAAAAGTGTTTTCCAAGTGCGGACAATAGATGTCGTTTATCATTGCTCCCTGCATTGTTAACTAGGCTTGCGAAGGTCTATAACAATTAATAATCTGTGGATTGTCTGTTACCTTATGACAAGTTTATCATAGCCTTACCGATGACTTTGGATACTCTATAGACATTATGCCCGATAGTAAAACCGTTCTCCCCGATTATTTTGTCGACGATGGATCTGACATCTTTGCCGGGACTCATCTGCTGGTTGACGTTTGGGATGCTCGAAACCTAACCAACCCAGAGGCTATTGAAAAATCATTAGTGAGAGCGGCAGAAGATGCCAGAGCAACCGTTCTTAATGGTCATTTTCATAGTTTCGGATCTGGCCTAGGTGTCTCCGGTGTCTTATTACTAGCTGAAAGCCACATCAGTATACATACATGGCCGGAGCGCAGATTTGCTTCAATAGATGTTTTTATGTGCGGAAAATGCAATCCATATGACACTTTGCCGGAAATTAAAAAGATATTTTCCAATAACTTAACAATATCGGCCTCTAAAAGAGGCCTTAATCCGGCGTTCTCAGAGGGAAAATAATTTTTACCACATACTAGCATTTACCTAAAATCCCATATAAAAAACGGTGCTATCAGATAAATGCGAACTCGTCTTACTATGGCAATAATATGTTAGATTTATGCAGCACAGAGTTGCTGCCATTCAAAAGGAGCAGCTTCACGTTGAACCTTAAATGTATCTCTTGAATTTAGTCGTTGTTCCTTGTTGAAGTGGTTGAAAACGGAAAAATAGATAGAGCCGAAATTTTGTAAACTTTACATGTGCCGGAAACGTAGCACTGCATATTCTAGTTGTCGAAATTGAAGATGAGAATTATCACATCTGTTGTTCTTCTATCGCCCTGCTTCTTGATCCTCTTGGTTCTCAATAACCTTCATGGCAGCTCTATAAGAACGCAATATGTCAGTAACAATTAAGTTTGGTTTGCCGTACCATTTCATGATTTTCTTCAGGAAAATAAGGCTGCCTTGCAATCACGCCTCTTAGATATAAATGCTTCTAGAACTGCACCCAGATGATCAACGGTACGCCAGAGATAATGTGTCTCTCCATTGATCGTCATGAAGATTTCATCAAGATGCCATTTCCAGAAAAAAAAGCAGGCCCATTCGTCCAAAAACAGATAGTTTATCATGACAGTGAACCATTGAGGTCATCATAGCGTATAGATTTTATAATATATATATGAGAATGAATATTTTGGTATAAATTAACTCTTATAATGGAAACTAGATTTGTATTCGTTACCAATTACGACCACAGACGTAGTGGCCCAATGGACAAATACACGCATCTTGACATTTTTTAGGTATTTGAAATGACACGTAACATATCAGGATCAGACGCAAGTACAGTCTTTTTTGATGGCAAGTGCCCACTCTGCACCCGCGAAATCAGTTTCTACCGAGGCCAGCGGGGAGCTGAAGACATCAACTGGGTCGATGTGACAAAGGCCAGTCTCGACAACCTACCTTCTGGTCTGACACGAAAAGACGCTCTGGCCAGGTTCCATGTACTAACCACTGGAGGAGAATTGGTGTCGGGTGGTAATGCTTTTTCAAGCCTGTGGTTGTCGTTGCCAGCGTTCCAGTGGGCCGGGAAGTTGTTTAAAATCAGTTTTCTCGCTCTTCTTCTGGAACGCGCATATAAAATATTTTTACCCTGCCGCCCTCTACTGCAACGCTGCTTGCCACAAACACTTAAAAGCCCCGTAGGCGATAAGCATAGTGGTGAGACAAAATGATGATCTTTCGATTTGTAATTATATTTTTGCTTGTACAAATGCAAGGAGGTGCAATGGCATCCGATACGATAACAAAATCTGCTCACGATTTTTCATTTAAGACCATTGAGGGACAACACCTACCGTTGTCTTCATTTGCTGGCAATGCCGTTCTTGTCGTCAATACGGCCTCATTTTGCGGTTTTACACGCCAATATACAGCTCTGCAGGATTTGTGGCAGCGTTATGAAGACCGGGGGTTGGTCGTGCTCGGCGTTCCGTCCAACGATTTCGGTGGTCAAGAACCAGAAACTGAAACCAAGATAAAAACCTTTTGCGAAGTCAATTTCGATGTTGATTTTCCATTGACGGAAAAGGTGCGGGTGAAGGGCGCCCAAGCCCATCCTTTCTATAAGTGGGCAGCGGCGGAACTTGGGGCCATGGCTAAGCCGCAGTGGAATTTTCACAAATACCTAATTAACTCTGACGGCCGACTGATTGAATGGTTTTCAACGCCGACCTCGCCATTATCGTCACGGGTAATCAAAGCCGTTGAGGCTGCACTACCCCACTAAAACAATCTAGGGGTCATTGTGAGATGTCATATCAACAGTAGTTCTGGAACGGTGCTTAAGACCAATGAAGGAATAAAGAACAACAGCCGGGCTCAGTGGAAGAATGATCCGCGGTCATCAGAATAATTAGGCAACGGAAACCCGAGTATGAAGTCGTGTGATCGTGCCCCGCGCACTCACATGAAACCTACTGTTAAATGTGTTTCGTTAATGTAGGGTCTTGAACAAACCCTGCCCCGGCAACCACCAAGACCCCACCGTAAGCTGGTATTTGGGGATGTTCATTAACAAAGGGATTAATCATTTCTGGTTAAACCCACAGTTAAATGTATTTCGTTAATGTAGGGTCTTGAACAAGTCCTGCCCCCGCAACCACCAAGACCCTACCGTCGCTTCCATTGGAGGCAGCGGTTTTGTTTTGTTGGGCGTAGGCGAGGATCTGAGTCAAGGCACGGACAAGATGACATCGGGTTTGCTGCGCTTAGTGCCGAGATGAATCTCAATGAGCTCAATTAAGGAACGAATGAATTCCATAGACTGTGGCCGGCAACTTGATGCGGGGTCCATTCGCGTGTTCTGTCGGCGTCCGTAATCTCCTTCGCTGATTTATAGGACCCTGCAGTAAGCTTGAGGTCGATCAAGTAA
>CALJEW010000411.1 GCA_938074585.1 uncultured Rhodospirillales bacterium
AGAGAAACTTAAGCTTTTAAAAGAACAGATTTCTATCAGCGAAAATCTGATGAAAGATCAGCTAACAAACCGCATGCAGCACTTGAATCTGCTGAAAGAAGCAGCATCTTTGCGGGGAAACATTAACGAAGACCAAGCAACCCTTCGCAAAGCCCAATCCAGCTACAAGGGGGCCAAGAATAAGCTAGAGGCGATCCGCGATACTTTTCATGAAGAGGTCCGTAAAGAATTAGAAGAAAAACGCCGGTCCTATGAAGAATATTCAAGCCGTGTGCTTAAATTTGAAGACTCATTGCGCAGAACCGTATTGCGTTCGCCGGTTGATGGCGTAATCAAATCATTGTATGTCTTCACGATTGGTGGCGTTGTCTCGCCTGGAGGCACGGTTGTTGATATTGTACCAGGGGGCGATCGTTTAATTATCGAAGCCAAACTTCCACCGCAAGATATTGGTTATGTGCATGCCGGACAAATGGTATTAGTCACCTTAGCCTCATCAGATTCAAATCGATTTGGGTATTTAGAAGGTTCCGTTGCTAATGTCAGCCCTGATACGCTTGTCAGCCCAGAAGGTGAAGCCTTTTACAAAGTGAGAATTACCACTAAAAACGCATATTTCGAACGCAATTCCTTACGGTATACTCTCGTTCCTGGTGTACAGGTCATGGCATCTATCCGAACGGGGCAGCGTTCCATTTTGGCCTATTTAACAGACCCATTCATGGCATCAGCACGAACAGCAATGCGCGAACGCTAATCCTTTATCATCTATTTTGGGCCCAAATTTAAAATTTAGGTTAGCCAAAAAGATAGAACCGGGGGCGAGTAATCGAAAATTACGTAATAAATTAGAGAATCTCTGAGTTTTGGGCTGGACTGCGCCCTAGTTTCCTGCAAAATGATTACCCTTGGTGTATGTTCAAATATACCGTCTTTATTCGTTTGTACGGGAGTATCGAGACTATGGGTTGGCAAGGAAAGATTTTGCGTGTCGATTTAACGGCTATGACAGCCGTAAGCGAGCCGCTGAACATGAAATGGGCACAAGACTATCTAGGCCAACGTGGCTTGGCGACACGCTACATGTTCGATGAAGTGCCAGGGAACGTCGATTCTCTTGACCCAGAAAACAGGTTAATTTTTGCTACAGGTCCTTTAACGGGCACTATGGCATCAACCGGTGGTCGCTATTGCGTGGTTACCAAGGGTGGTCTAACCAACGCCATTTCAGCTTCTAACTCTGGCGGATATTTTGGTGCCGAAATTAAATTTGCTGGATACGACATGATCGTTATTCAAGGAAAAGCGCCTCACCCTGTTTATTTGATGATTAAGGATGACGATGCTCAGGTTCTTGACGCACGCGACTTTCTTTGGGGAGAGTCATGTTGGGACACAGAAGACAAAATTAAGACTGCCCATCAAGACCCACAAATCAAAGTGGCAAGCATTGGCGTTGCCGGTGAAAAACTTGTGCGCTATGCCTGTGTAGTTAACGACAGGGACCGCGCAGCAGGACGCTCAGGGGTTGGCACGGTTATGGGATCGAAAAACTTAAAAGCAATTGGCATCCGTGGCACCCAAGGGGTTCCTATCGACAAGCCAGCTGCATTTATGCAAGCGGTTAAAGATTGCCGTGAAAAGCTCCAACCGCATCCAGCACGCACACGCTTGATGAATTACGGTACAATGCCAATGATGGATACGACCAGCGCTTATGGCTCGTTACCAACACGTAACAACCGCGATGTTACATTTGATGGTATCGACAAAGTTAATGCGTTAGCCATGCGGACACCGCGGCGATCAGATGGTCAAGCGAACTTGATGACCAATAAAGCCTGCTTTGGCTGCACAATCGGTTGTGGTCGGGTATCAAAAATAGATCCAGATCACTTCTCGATTAAAGATCCGGATAAAAAGAAAAAATACGGCGGAGCCGTTGGTGGCTTAGAATACGAATCAGGTTTCTCTTTGGCTCCAATGGTTGGAGTTACAGATATTGAAGCCGCAACATATGCCAATATGATTTGTAACGAACAAGGCATGGACCCTATTTCTTTTGGTGTATCCGTTTCTGCAGCTATGGAGTTGTTTGAAGAAGGTTATTTGACCTTAGAAGACACTGGTGGGATTGAATTGACATTTGGTAATGCCGAGGCGCTTTGCAAACTTGCGGATTTAACCGGTGTTGCTGAAGGGTTTGGTGTTGAGATTGGCTTAGGTGCCATGCGCTTATGCGAAAAATATGGCCATCCAGAATTTGCAATGGTTGTTAAAGGCCAAGAATTCCCAGGATACGACGTTCGTGCGATGCAGGGCATGGGCTTAGCTTATGCAACATCTCCACGCGGTGCATGCCACATGCGGGCAAGCCCATTTGTTGATGACTTTTCGCATGTTCGCCCAGAAGGCAAGGCCGCAATTGTTATGAACTCTCAAAATGCGTCTGCAATCATTGATTCAACTGGTCTTTGCAAATTTCCGGGGAACGCTTGGGGTATCGACGATTATGCATCACAAATCAATGGCGCTTGTGAGGGCGATTGGGATGAGGCTCGGCTTCTAGAAACAGGCGAGCGGATCTTTACGATCGAGCGTTTATTCAACAACCGATCTGGTTTTACCAAAGCAGACGATACACTTCCACAACGTTGCTTAACCGAGCCTGCAAACTACGGCGCTGGTAAAGGTCGGGTTACAGAGCTTAATAAAATGCTGCCGGAATACTACGAAATGCGCGGTTGGGATGAAGAGGGCGAGCCAACAGGTCAGCTTCTTGGACGCCTCGGTATTTCATGAAGATACACGTTAAGCTGGTGTCCATGCCTGGGCGCCAGCCTACCGGCTTTGACAACTTTGGTAACGCCCACCTGTCATTTAGCAATAATATGACCGTATCAGGCTTATTAGACGACATGAAACTGTCAAAAGCTGAAACTTATATGGTCTTAATCAATGGCGAGACGGTACCGCCAAGCATACACAAAGAACACTTCTTAAAAGATGGCGATGATGTAACCATTTTCCCACCCATGGAAGGTGGTTAATTCACGTTTTGCGTCTTAGTGTCTTCGCGTGGAACAGAAAGCAATGCTATAAAATTCGTATCGATATTTAATCCTGTATGACATTTAAGGGTGCAGACCAATCCACTTCGACAATAACAAACCCACTGATGTTGGAACTGCCCACCAATCCAAGGCTTTGTAGTGAGGACTTTCTTCAATAATAAGCCTAAAAATAGCGGTATTGTCTTGAGGGCCGTGATCGACCCAAGAGCTCAATGGTTGTCAATTCTATTTTCAATATCCTCAGAATTACCACAATCCCCCTTACTGAGGTGAGGCCCGCTGGCCGATGTTAAAAAAACGGAAGTGATTACTTTTAGGCAAAAGAGGTTACAAAGATTGAGTGCATCATGAACAAGCTCTTGATCGGGTTTAGCAAAAATAATAACTTGTAAGGCTTTCTTTTGCCTGAAGCTTAAATTCCTCGGTTTTAAGTTAAGTAATATATCAAGACACACCTTGGCATTGCGCAAACATCCCATC
>CALJEW010000412.1 GCA_938074585.1 uncultured Rhodospirillales bacterium
TTTTTACGAACCAAGCCCCGTGGAGATTTTGTTTTATCGACAAAAGTTGGCCGTATTTATAGCCGCCCCAATGACATTGACGATTTTAAAAAGAACTCTCCTTTCGCCAAGCGTTGGTTGGGTGGGTACCCGTTCGAATTACGCTTTGATTATACCTATGACGGCATTATGCGGGCTTATGAAGATAGCCTTAACCGGCTTGGGGTCCCGAACGTTGATTGTTTGACCATCCATGATTTGGATATTCGCCACCATAAAACCAAAGAAAGCGTTGCGGCCAGCATAAAACAGCTTGATACAGGCCGGGGTTTTGCTGCTCTTCAAGAGCTTAAGGATCAGGGGCAAATCAAAGCGATAGGCGCTGGTATTAATTTTGTTGGATCAGTTCCGAGCTTTGTTGAAAATTTTGATATAGACTATTTTTTGTACGCAGGGCCATACACGCTTTTGAACCAACCGGGTTTGGATGGAGAATTGACGCTGTGTGAAAATAGTAATATTAGCATTATTTTAGGCGGCGTTTTTGCATCTGGTATTTTGGCAACCGGAGCGGTTGATGGGGCCCTGTATCAATATGTGGGTGCGGACCGAGAAATTATGGAAAAAGTCAAAAAGATAACGGCAATTTGTGCTTCGCATGGGGTCGAGTTATCGGCGGCAGCGTTACAATTTCCGATGCATCATCCGGCTGTAGTTAGCGTGATTCCCGGGGCCAACCACCCGGACCAAGTTATTTCTAACTATGATCAGGTGGCGGCTGATATTCCGAATGATATGTGGTCTGAACTTAAGTCTGAAGGCCATTTGCGCGAAGATGCGCCAACGCCGGGGTAACTTACTTTACCGAAGAAAAGGACGTTGGCTGAAGAATTGAGTTAGTAATTGTTGTTACCAATGGGCCGTTCTTTTCAGTCACAGCGCGTTTCTCTAGCCACTCAGGGTCGACTTGAAAAGCGTTCCATTTTTCTTCACGTTCAGCTAAGGATTCCCATTCTACCAAATAAATAAGATCGTGGTTGTTTTCGCCAATTGCAACCGTCCAGAAACCCGCTTGGCGAATACCATGGCGTTCCCAAATTTTAAGAGTGATTGTCTCGAAGCGATTAAGCAATTCTGGTAATTTACCAGAGGCCGTGTGGTATACGCGAAGTTCGTGGATCATAAGTATATCCTTTTAAGTTTTGTTTTTACTTAAGCTGGGTAATACAAGCACAGCCGCAAGAGCTGCGCAAATTAAGGTCAATGATGCAAACTCTCGGTAACCAAGATGCTCGCCCAAGATCAGGGCGCTTGAAAATGCACCAACAACAGGAATACCCAAGGTGCTCATAGCGGCTATGCTGGCTGGAAATGTTTGTACTGATTTAAAATAAGCCCATTGGCAAAATATCATCGGGAATGCCAAAACATACCCCAATGAATAATAGGCTTGGGGACTGATTTCATGGGGATCGAAGGGTTGTTCAAATAGAACGGCACCCATTGCAATTGGAATGCCGCCAATTGTTAATTGCCACCCCGCTAAGGCAGAAGTTGACGTACGCCATTGTGTTTTTTTAAAAATAACTGTCCCGCAAGCCCACGTAATCGCCGCCCCCAACATGCATAAAGCGCCAATGGGGGACGATTGTAGGGATATTAAGTCAGGGCCGATTAGGACGCCAAGACCAGACATGCCCAATACAAGGGCTATAATTTTGGTTTTGGTCAATGGCTCGTTCAAAAATATACTGCCCAAGATGGATGCCCAAATTGGCATGGTAAAAGCAATAATAACGGCCCGGCCTGCAGGCAATAATGTAACGCCATAGGCAGAAAATAAATGCCAACCCAAAATACCGAATATAATGCAAAAAAAGAGTGGTTTGATTTCAGCCTTTGTCGGGATAACAACTTGTCTAGATAGGGCCGCAATCAGCAACAAGCTAAAGCCACCAAAAAACAAACAGATCGTTCGGAACCACCAAACAGGTATTTCATTGAGGGCGGTCTTCATAAAAGGCCAATTGAGCCCCCACAAAAGCGTTAGTGCCATAAGTAGCATTAAGCCTTTAAGGGGGATCGTATCGGAAGCTAAATTTGTCGACGCAGTCACTGTATAGATACTCTACTTTTAGATTTTGTGCGGGCTTACATTACTTTCCGTAGAACATGGCGGCGGTTTTTGGTGTAGGGACGTACATGCTCAGCCCAACGCCCTTCTTCGATTGCATCGCCCCATGCATCGCTGGTTAAAACGTCAGGGCTTTCGATCCAGTAATAGGCTGCAAAATTTGGCTCGCCTTCGGCAACGATTTCTTGAATCTTACCGGCCATGCTTAATTTTAAAGGCTCTAACGACAAGCGGTAAATATCAATAACGCCAGGAACTTTTTTAAGCATTGGCACGTGCTCGGTGTCATAAACGTCGTTAAAAACTTCAAGCTTCTCAGGCTCGACATCCATGCTTGCGATAAATAAGTATTTTGCTGGGGCTGTCATTGAATTCTCCAATTAATAAGTGGGTTAAATGCTCGACTAAGAGCTCTGAATTTACGGGGCAGAGTGAAAGTATATCCACTTTTTAGCAAGTGCGAATTGATGTTAATATATGTTATCACTAACGGACGTTAGTTCATGCAGGCTCCACCATCTACGGGAAGAATTTGCCCTGTGACCCAACGGGAATCTGCACAGGCAAAAAACAGTGCGACTGGGGCGACTTGATCGGGTTCACCCATGCCTAATAAATGACGTTCGGCCATTTTTTGGTCGGGCCCGGAATCGTTGCCGGCCGCCATCAACTTTTTGACCCGCTCCGTCAAGACAGCTCCCGGTGCAATGGCATTAACGCGAATGTTTTTAGCCGCACATTGAACGGCAAGTGCGCGTGTTAGGGTGACAATCCCGCCTTTTGCTGATGTATACCCGTCGGCCCCTGATGTGCCGATCATGGCGCGAATGGAGGCGGTGTTGATTATCGACCCACCACCCCGTTTGTCCATGTGTGGAATTGCGAATTTACAAGCTGCGAAAGGGCCAAATAAATTTAAGCCAATGGCATGATCAAATTCATCAAGCGGCATGTTGAGCAAATGGTCGTCGCGCGGTGTGGCTCCGCCCGCGTTGTTATAAAGAATGTCGATGCCACCAAATTCATCTGCAAAGGCTTCAATTGCGGCCTCTAGTTGATCGGCGTTGGAGACGTCTGCTTTGATGAAAGTTGCTTTGCCGCCTGAGATTCGAATTTCTTGGGCAACTTGCTCCCCATCGGCTTCATTAATATCAATAATTCCGACGGCACAGCCTTCTTCGGCAAACAAAAACGCGCTGGCCTTTCCAATTCCGGCTGATCCGCCTGTAATGACAGCAACTTTATTAGACAACTTACCCATTTATGAATCCTTTGTGTTTATAGCTTGAAGGAGTTTAAATATTTTATATAAAATGTGTGTGTACACAAGTTTGATTGGGGAAAGGAATGAATTACGAAGCGTTATTTAAGCCATACGAAGGACGGGTTGTTCGAGTTGGATTAGTGGGTGCCGGTGATTTTGGAACTAGTTTGTTGGCGCAAGTCCAATGTATTCCTAATCTTGAAATTGTTGTGGTGTGCGATACAAATTTAGCGCAAATCGATGCTGCAATTGCATCGGCCGGTGTCGAACGAAATGCGATTGCGGCGGTTACCAGTATGAAGGATGCCACTGATGTTGAGTTTGATGTAATGGTTGAAGGAACAGGCAGTCCTATAGCCGCGGCAGAAAATGCGGTGTTGGCTATATCGCGTGGCCAGCATGTTGTTTTGGTATCAAAAGAAGGGGCTATTTTAGTCGGTCCCATTTTGTACCGGATGGCCCAAGAAAAGGGGCTGGTTTATACCGAAGTCGATGGCGATCAACCGAGTTTATTAATTGGCTTAATGAGTTGGGCTAAAACGTTAGGGCTTGAAATACGTGCTGCGGGCAAAGCCAGTGAATATGATTATGTGCTTGAAGATGACGACACCTTGAGTTGGCAGAGCCGGAAATTCCCAAATATTGGATTGCAAGATTTGTGGGTGCCGGATGGGTTGAGTTGGTCTGAATTGATCGAACAGCGGAATCAGGCTGTTTTAAAAGCAGGCGTTCCAACTAAAACAGTTCCTGATTACTGTGAAATGGGTGTTGCTATGAATGCAACCGGATTTAAACCTGATTTACCAGCGCTTCATGCCCCTATTTTGCGAACCACAGAGCTTGCCGATGCGTTTCAATTGGTTGTCGAGGGCGGCTTTATGTTAGGTAAGGGGCGGATTGATGTTTTTAATTGCTTACGCAGGCCCGATGAAGCGAGCTTTGCAGGAGGAGTCTTTATTATTGTCAGCTGCGAGGATGAAAACACATGGGAGCTTTTGCGTGGCAAAGGCCATGTGGTGGCGTTAAATAACAAAACGGCCATGTTGTATAACCCCCAGCATTTATTAGGAATTGAAGCCCCAATTACAATTTTGTGTGCAGCATTGCTTGGATTGCCAACAGGGGCTGTTGACCCGTACCCTCATGTTGATTTGGTTGCCCGAACGTCTCAAGATTTCAAAAAAGGGGATGTTTTGGCAATCACCAATGCTCACCACCATGAAGTGGATGGGCTATCGCCAGAGCTGATGCCAGCCATCGCGATTGGTGAAGGTAACCCGTGCCCTTATTATCTAGCGGTTGGGCAGCAATTGGTTGAAGATGTTGCTGCTGGCACTGTGCTAATAGGTTCTATGTTGGCGCTGGATAGATCCAGCCTTTTGTATCAATTGCGCGAAACTCAAGATGACGTGTTTGGAGTTAAATAAATGGAATTGTTTTCATGATTGACGTGTATTCGACACCAACAAACCTTCCCGATTTCTCAGACTTAGATTTGAATTTTGATATTATCGACAGTCATCATCATTTGTTTGATTTAGACGCAGTCTATTATCCTTGGTTAACGGATGTTCCAGAATCACATTTTTTGTTAGGTGATTACGACGGCATTAAAAAGAACTACTTACCGGAAGATTACCTAAATGACACAGGTGAATTGCGGGTTGTTAAAACGGTTCATGTGGAAGCTGAAGCGGATCATGATAATCCCGTTGCTGAAACTCGCTGGCTATCGGATGTTATCGATGGTGATAATTTACATCAAGCGATTGTTGCGCATTCTTGGCTGCATTTGCCAGAATCAGAATCTATATTAGAAGCTCAATCAGAATTTAAAGCGGTTCGGGGCATTCGTAGCAAACCCATTACATCACCCTCATCCACAACCCGTGATCAGGTGCAGGGTAAGCCGTGCAGTATGCAAGACCCAAATTGGCGAGCAGGTTTGGGATTGTTACAGAAATATAATTTAACATGGGATCTGCGAGTACCTTTTTGGCATTTAGTGCAAGCGGCAGAGGTGTGTGGGCTTTATCCAGACTTACCAATTGTAGTCGAGCACACGGGTCTTTCCTGGGATCGAAGCGAAGAGGGTTTGGCTGAATGGCGCCGGGGAATGAAGGCTTTAGCAGCTCATGAGCATGTGGTGCTTAAGGTATCTGAATTGGGCCTAGCGGGTGCCCCTTGGGATTACCCAGACAACAAGCAAGTTGTTTTAGATGCGATTGAAATGTTTGGTTTTAATCGCTGTATGTTCGCATCGAACTTCCCCGTATCAAAACTTAGGATTAGCTATGTAGATCAAGTTAAGGCGATTGCCCATATGATAAAAGACTGCTCTACTACAGAACGTTCTGCACTATTCTATGAGACGGCAAATAGGTTTTATCGACTTTAAAAAATAGCCCTATTTATTGGATGGTAATTCGATTCAATTCCAGATACTTATAATCATATCTCTTTGTTTTTTTAAAATTTGTATGTGTTTAGGACGCTCTATGGCTCTCGCTGACATCAGGATATCGTTGGTTAAACGGATCAGTAAGAATTTTTTCTATGGCTGGGTCATGCTGGGGATAGGTGCATTAGGCATGTTCGCAAGTGGCCCTGGCCAATCACATACCTTTAGCGTGTTCGTTGGCCCGATTGGCAAAGAGCTAGGCTTGACGGGGACGACCATTGCGTCGGCGTATGGCTTTGCAACGTTGATTTCTGCTTTTTGCCTACCCTTGATGGGACGTATGGTTGATCGCCATGGTGCCCGCAATATGATGACGATTATTGCCATATTGCTGGGTTGTGCTTGCTTTGCTTTTGGTGCTGCGACGGGAATTGTTTGGTTGGCTATTGGTTTCGCATCGCTGCGCTTCATGGCCCAAGGTTCATTAATGATGAGCTGCGTTACTGTTGTATCACAATGGTTTGTAAAAAAACGCGGATTTGCAATGAGCCTGATGGGGCTTGGGTTTGCCTTATCTATGGCTATTCACCCTCCTTTAGCTCAATGGTTGATCGATACCGTTGGGTGGCGTCAATCATGGGTTATTTTAGGGGTTGTTTCATGGGCTATTTTGATCATCCCTATTTTATTTTTAGTTATCAACAGACCAGAAGACGTTGGGCTGATGCCTGATGGCGACACGCCACAAGCTTCTGATGATAAGAGAAATGATAAGCCCGCAAGTACAATTGTGGGTTTAACTATTAAAGAGGCACTTAGGACACCTGCATTCTACATCGTATCAGCTGGTATGTTCATGCTTTCAATGTTGGTGACATCCCTACACTTCTTTCAAGTCTCTATCTTCTCAAACCAAGGGCTTGATGCACAAATAGCGTCCATGGCTTTCCCTCTATCTGCGTTGACGATGGTTATATGTATGCCGATGATCGGAAAAATACTGGATAGGTTCCCGACTCAATGGATTTTCTCAGGCGGTTTGATTGTTATGGCAAGCTCGTTGGTCAGCATAACTTTCGTTCATGACCTGCCAACGGCGCTTGCGTACGCAATAATTTTTGGCATAAACAACGCCATCACCATGACCTTCTTCTCCTACATGTATGCGAATTATTTTGGCCGCAAACATATAGGTAGTGTTCAGGGAACGGGGCAGATGATTGGTGTCATTGGTGCCTCTTTGGGGCCACTCCCGTTGGGCATTGCCTTAGACACCTTTGGAAGCTTTCAGCCGATGCTTTTGGGGTTATCGTGTTTTCCTATCGTTATGGCAGTGGTTGTACTGTTTTTACGGGCACCGAAAATACCGGAAAATTAAGCCCTTTAAACTCCAGACGAATAAAGTGCCAAGGCGACCACTGATAGCATGGCCAATGCCATGCAAATATTAATGATCCGCATTGCCTGGCCACTAAGTCCCAGCTTTTTTAAGCTGGCCCCAGCATAAAGCCAGATGAAATGAATGGGGACAGAAATGCTGGCAAATATAATAATTTTAACCATTGCTTCTACAGCCGGATTATCGGGTAGGACGGGAAATCCACTAAAAATGGTGGTTGATACCGCGTATGCTTTTGGGTTGATAACAGATAACGTTAAGCCGTTCATGAAGCCAAGGGGTTCATCCGTTTCGACAAATGCAATACGTGCCCCAGAGGTCGCAATACGAAAGGCTAAATAAAACAAATACAAAAGTGACGCAAACAGCAGGATGTAACGAATAAAGGGAACGGAAAAAACGATTGCTGCTAATCCAGATGCAACAGCTGACATGACAATTAAAGAGCCGAAAACAAGTCCGAACATATAAGCCAAGCCCGCTTGAAAGCCGTAAGCGGACCCAACACCTGCCGTTGTTAAAACGCCAGGACCCGGTGTGATAATCAAGAAAATGATTGCAACAATATAGGTTGTCATTAAAGAACTTGGGCCAATTTAGTAAAAATTATGAATGAGGGATTATTGAGCCACAGAGTTTGGCAGCGCGTACTTTGGGGTCAAATATTTATCTTGTAACTTCATTGCCGTTGACTCAATTCCAGACCATAAATCTTTTATTTTCCGTTCTCGCCTTGTGTCGATCGATACGGTGACCGTCATTCCCGCACGCAAAGATGGCATGCCTTCTGTTTGGGTTACAGAAAACCGAACAGGTAAGCGCTGTACAACTTTAACCCAGTTCCCACTGGCATTTTGAGCTGGTAGTAAGGCAAATTCAGCACCAGTAGCGGGGCTAATGGTCTCGACTTGCGACGGCCATTTGACGCCTGGATAAGAATCCGCAACAAATTCGGCTTCTTGTCCTTCTGAGATGTACGTCAGTTGTGTTTCTTTCAGATTCGCTTCAATCCATAAATTTGACGTCTCAATAAGGCTGAACACAGCGGAACCGGCTTTAACATACTCGCCAGTACGCAAGCTAATATTGCTGATAATTCCATCTGCTGGAGCAACGATTTGAGTGTTCGACAAATCTTTTGCAGCTTGATCCCGCAATGCTGTCTTTAATTGAACAGATGGGTGGTTCTCAACAGGTAAATCTGGATCTCCGCGTAGACTGATAAGAGCCTTCCTGCGGTTTTCACGGATTTCGCTTTCGTGTTGACGGGCCGCGGCCAGGCTGTATTGTGCTTCCTCCATTAAAACTCTCCGGCCAAATTTTTTCGATTCTAATGTTTTTTGGCGCTGAAGTTTCCGTTTGTGTAGGCGGATACGTTCGTTTGCTTCTTTTAATTCACCACCGTATTGGCGGTAGTCTGATTTAAGACCATCAACTTCAATCCGTGCTGCTGATAGTTCGGCTTCGGCGGCTTCAAGGGCAAAAGTAAAGCGGTCTTGATCAATCAAAAATAGTACTTCACCGGTTTTTACGTGTTGGTGCTCTTGGGCTGCAACAATTGTAACTTTTCCTGAAATGTTTGAGGTGATGAGCGTAATATTGGCTTTAACATATGCATTTTCTGTAGATACAATACGCCCTGTATTTTCATAAAACCAAGCAATTGCCATGCCCAAAAGTGGGATAAGTGGCACAAGTAAAAACCGACGGACCCATTTGTGAACATTGGATTTAGGATTTGAATCGAATGTTTGTGGTGATGCTGCTTCGCTTGGTTCTGCTCGCATAGTTTTTTTTTGGGACACTTCATTCATTATCTAATACTCCTGCGCCGATTACATCTGTGCCTTGAAATTTGATTAAGTTTGATTTCATATGCAATAAAGTATCGACAAATTTTTCGCGTTCTTGTTCCGGTATTCCGTCCATAGCCGCAGCACGAAGTTCGCTGGCAATTGTCCGCATGGTTGCAATTAATGGCTCTACTTCTTTAGAAAGATGCACGCGGCGAATGCGGCGGTCTTCTGAATCAGCGCGTCGCTCGATCCATTCTTTATCAGCTAAACGATCTAACATCCTCCCAAGTGCAGCCTTTTGAACATCTAATGTATCTGCCAGTTCTGACTGTGATACACCAGGTGTTCGGTAAACCCACATCAAAACACGCCACTGAGCACGTGTAATGCCCAGTGTGCGGACGCGCCGATCAAAGTCATTTTGCATCAGGCGCGCGACATCATTTGTCAAAAAGCCAAAATTACGATTTAGGTTTTCTTCTTCCATGGCTGGAATTTAGTTGCCATGTATACTATATGCAAGGATAATGTTTATATAAATCTTAGAATCCTAAAAATTTTATTGAATAAACTAAAAAACCCTAGGCTCCTGCTAGTCCTACCGTTAGTCCACCGCAGACATAAAGCACTTGCCCGGTAACAAATCCGCTACGTTCATCCATAAAATAGCTGGTTGCATGGGCGATATCGTCTGGGTTTCCCATGCGTTTCATGGGAACATTTGCAATAATTGCCTTCGCCTGTTCCGATTGGGGCGGGTTGTTTTTCCAAAATGCGGTGGTCGCTATGGGACCGGGGGCAATGCAATTAATTGTAATGCCATACTTCGCCAGTTCTAAAGCCCAAGTGCGGCTCATGGATAAAATAGCTCCTTTTGATGCACAATAGCTTGTTCGAAGCTCTTTACCCAAAACAACCCGGCTGGCGGTGGATACAATGCGGCCATATCTTTTTTCGCGCATGGTCGGCAACAAAGCTTGCGTGCATAAGATTGCTGCGCGGGCATTGGTGTTGAAGACACGTTCAAAATCATCTAGCGTTACATCTTCCAGTGCTGCTGGGGCAACGATGCCAACATTGTTCACCAACCCAGTTATCGTATACTTTGCTGTTAATTCAGCTAAACATGATTTAGCCGTAGCTGAATCAGATAAATCTACCTTATAGAATTCACCAAAATGTTCATGTGATGGATCGGTAATATCCAAAATGAGAACCCGAAACCCGTCTTCAGTTAGGCGTTTGCTAATTGCTTTGCCAATGTTGTGGGAACCACCGGTTACCAGCACATAGTTATTTGTCATTAATTATCCCTCTGCTGAATTATTCATATTGGTGCAATTGCCCCAAATGCTGTTCCAATCGTTACCCAATAAATCTTGTTCAGCACCGTCTTTGTGAAATTTATTAGGGACCTGAAAAGTAGCTAAAAAAAGGCCACCCTCTGGGGCCCAAGCTTTATGCCTGCTACCCGCTGGTCGCCAAACAAAGTCACCTTTTTTACACTCCCCTTCGCCACAAACTAAGCGGCCCTCAAGAACAAACGTTTGTTCGATTTTCATGTGGGAGTGATCGGGAAGGGCAACACCGGGGGCCATTCGCATGATTATCGTTAACAGCCCCGATGATTTTTCGAATAATAACGTTTTGGTTTCAACCCCTTCAACGTCGGTTGGCTCCCAAGGCAAATCATCAACGCCAACAAACCGAGATTGCAAACCGCTCAAATTTTCATGGTTTCTTGCATTTGGTGTGATTGCGGTGGTCATAATTAGAACTCCTTATTTTCCCATATACAATGTTTCTAAAGCGGTTAAGGTATCAAATGTTAAGGGGCTCTTGCTTGGAGCCGCAGCGGCTTGATCTTAATGGGATAGTTCAGCCATGCCGACGATGCTATAGGCTAATTGCGTGTTGTAGAAGGCAATAACTTGATCGCAGTTTGAGACTTGGAGCCATAGGGGGCAATTGATCGGCGTTCATACCGAGCATTTGAAGCACGGGCTATGCTAACTCTTCCTCCAATTCGACGTTTAAACCTGTAATTTGTATTTCACGTCCGTGTCGAGTTTCGGTGACCAGAACGCCAACGGCAATCATGCTGTGTAAAGCCTCGCGTTTCGTCTCGTCATCGGGATCAATTAAAATGCCGCCAATAGATCCACCACCAAATATGACTTCTGATACCTCTAAACCGGTTTTACCAAACGCACGGTACTTCATAAGTTCCCCCTTTCATGATCAGGCGTCTTTTACGCGGTAGTCCTTTATTACTTCAGCATCAGGCTCGATGCCTAAACCGGGTCCGCTGGGGACAGTATAGCGACCGTTCACAGGCTTGATGGAATCTCCGTACAAACATGCCTCACGGTCTAAATAGAACCATTCTACGTACCCCGGATTGGCTTCGGCAGCCGTTAAATGGAGTGTCGCTAAAAATCCTGGTCCAAAATAAGGTGAATGCGGCATTAATTGCACCCCGTTTAAGGCGGCTAAGGCAGAAATTTTCCGGAATTCTGTAATACCACCAACCTTGGAAACACTCGGTTGTGCATAGGTGACAGCGCCTGCTTTTATCATTTCGCGGAATTGAAACGCCGTACACGCGTTCTCCCCAGCGGCAATGGCAACACCACTATCGGCACGTAACTTAGCTAAACTAATAAAATCTTCTGGTGGAAAAATAGGTTCTTCAAGCCATAATAAATCATAAGGTTTGAACTTCATTGCCATGTCGTAAGCTTCTGTTGGTGTCCATGGGCAATTAGTATCAACCATAATAGGAACATTTGGGCCAGCAGATTTTCGGGCCGCTGCGACTTCAGCAACCCCTGTTTCATGGAGCTTTATAAGGCCAAACCCTTCATCAAGAGAAGACTTCACTTTACTTGCAACCAAATCTGGGTCGGCGTATTTAAAAAGGCTGGAATAACCAACTAGATCATCGCGTACGCACCCACCCAGTAAATTAACAACCGGAACCCCTGCGGCTTTTCCCGCTATATCCCACAGCGCTATATCTACACCAGATATGGCATGTATGATCATACCGTACCGACCAAAAAGGTGTAAGTTTTTTTGTAATCGATGAGACAGCCCCGCAATATCGGTTGCATCTTCACCAATTAACATCGGCACGACCATTTCTTCTAAAATGCCCTGAATGGCGCGCCTTGAATTGTAGGCAAAAGCGTCACCCCAGCCCACAATACCGGTATCTGTTTCGATCCGGACCAACATCGTATTCAGGCTTCGCCAAGCGTGAGACCCGAAACCGTAGGGTTTGCCACCAAATTCGAAAGGGATCGCTAGGGGTATGATGTCTACTTTTGCGATTTTCATTTGGAGATCCAGTTTTATTGTTCAAGTAGTTGTATGTGTGTCAGTTCTTTTTTTGGGTGTTCTTATCACCTTCTAAGTCATAAGCTTCCCCATAGGTGGTTCTTGATACCTGTTTGCGGATAGCTTCTACTTGCGATAAATCTAATGCGTTATCAGCTATTTTATTTGATCGCTCTTCAACCCAAGCATCGTCGATATCAATGGTACGCATGACCATGATATGCAGCGTAAAAAGAACGGACCAGATTAACAAGGGCCAGAAAAACCACCATGTGGTCGGCCATATGAATTGGCTGATGACAATAAGGATCATCACGGTGGTGTATATGCGTTTGTGAATAGGAAGAGTTTGGCGGGCGAAATCTAAAAGTCGCGCGCTCGGTGCTACTGCATTTTGATCGTTTTCAAAAATTACAGACCACCACTATTATCACGGAATATATCTTCGACCCGAACTGGGAATAACGGGTAGGCTTTCGCTATAGCCACGATGCGTAATGAATAACGCAACATCAGTAATAAAACGACGGTAACGATGAGGGTATCTACGTTCTCGCGCTCAGCACCAAAGCCATAAAGGAATAGATATGCCAGCGAGAGAAGAGGAGTGGCACTTAAATAAAGGGCTGCGTAATAGTTTTTCAAGAAGCCAAAGATTACGGCAGCACAAACAACAGTGAAGCCATAAAAACCAACGCCAGATCCATATTGATCTACGCCTTTACCCATTGAAAATAATGATATAACTGCAAAAAGAACGCCAAGGATAAGTGAATACGAGATGATTTCACTTTTACCTTGGCGTTGATTTAGCTCAGGAACTGCAGTGAAGTATGGAGTGGTTTGTTCATTCCAAATGTATTTTTTGAAAAGGCTGTCCCAATCCATACCCATCTTACGGTTTCCTTGTTGCCTAAGTACTTATTTGTTGTTAGCTAATTTTTCAGCCTCAAGGCGAGCTTTGACCTCAGCTGCTCTTTTCGCCAACACATCCTCTGTTTTAGAGAAATCAAGGCGTTCTTTACCTTCTACCATTCCGCCTTCTTCTTCTGGCCACTCTACGGTCATCATTGGGAACCGAACATTTTTCGGGCCAAACATTGCGTAGGTAATTTGTAGCCACACAGATAGACCAGCCATAATTGCGACAAAGATGCCTGCAACCAAGAACGATTTAATGATCCAACGATGCGTTAGCCCCACCATAGAAGAGGAAATTTCACCAATCATGAATGAATCATAGGCATAGACGGTCGCGAAGTAGAGCAGGATAATAAGATATGGAATGAAGAAGAAGG
>CALJEW010000413.1 GCA_938074585.1 uncultured Rhodospirillales bacterium
TATAACAACACTATCAGATATTCCAAATCGGCATGAATTTGAGAAGTGCTATTCAATTCTAGTGACTGTATCAGAGATTAAGCATTGCACACCCTCAAGATAAACCAGAAAAACGACTATTTTCTTCAGGCACATGCCTCAACCATTGGGCATTTTAACTACTGGAATGGAGCTGTGTACCGGTTCCATTTCGTTATCTGAACTGCACACGAAACACCCATCAGCAATCGATTTACATCAATCCATGCTCAATTGTTGTGTTTCTCTTGATGGAAGATATTTGAGGAACGATCAACCCAAACCTTTAAACCCTCACCTAAACGACATTCCCCGCTCTAAGGGCAGCAATTTCATCTATTGAAAAACCCAAATTAGCTAACACCTCATCCGTATGCTCTCCGCATTCAGGTGGGGCCACCGCAAAAGAGCTGGGCGTTCGTTCCAAGATTATAGGTTGCTTAACGAATTCCATTTCCCCCAAAGCTTTAGACACAACTTTATCTGTCACGTTCAAATGTTGGACTTGTGGGTCGGCAAAGGTCTGGTCGATGCTGTAAATAGGACCACAAGGCACCCCTTTATCATTAAACGCCGCAACCCAATCTTCTGAAGTTCGTATACAAATCGCATCGGCAATAATCGAATTTAAAGCGTCTCGGTTATCCGACCGTTTTTCTTCTGTGTCATAGCCCGGGTGAGCGAACAAATCACTTCTTCCAATCGTTTCACAAAACCGCTCCCATATCACTTTTCCCGTAACAGAAATATTAACTTCACCATTCGATGTTTTAAAAACACCTGTTGGAATACTTGTTGGGTGATTGTTACCGGCTTGATCGGGGACTTGGCCATCAACAAGCCAGCGCGCGGTTTGAAAATCGAGCATAAACATTTGTGCTTGCAGCAATGAGGTGTGGAGCCACTGACCTTTTCCAGAATGCACGCGCTCTAACAAAGCGACCATAACACCCTGCGCCGCAAATAGCCCTGCAGTTAAATCTGCAATGGGGATACCGACGCGCATAGGTCCTTCGCCGGGTGTTCCAGTAATCGACATTAACCCGCCCATGCCTTGTGCAATTTGATCGAACCCAGGACGCTCTGCATAAGGGCCTTCTTGACCAAAACCAGAAATACTCGCGTATATCAAACCCGGGTTATCAGCACTTAGCACTTCGTAATCAATGCCCAGTCGATGTTTAACGCCGGGGCGGAAATTCTCAACAACCACATCGGCTGTTTTTGCCAGTTTTAATAAAATCGCGCGGCCTTTTGGATCTTTCAAGTTTAGCGAAAGAGAGCGCTTGTTCCTGTGTAGGTTTTGAAAATCAGAGCCTTCGCGCGCGCCGCCCATTTGTCCATCACCCACCAATGCGTCGGGCATCTCAATCTTAATAACATTGGCCCCCCAGTCTGCCAATTGGCGAACGCAAGTAGGCCCAGAGCGCACCCGCGTCAAATCCAGAACGGTGTAATTACTAAGTGCAGATGATGCGGGCTGGTTGGGCATTTAGGGCTCCTGTGTTGTAGTAAATTTAAAATAGACAACACTGAAATGCGTGAAGACATGTGTCACTGTCAATACTTGAGCGTCAAGAAGTGCTATTTGTAAACAATGAATCTTGATCAAAAGTATCTAAAATGAGTCAGCGGAATTTCATGTTGGATCAATTTGCAGCCCGACGGGAGTAATGGCTAACACGTTTTAGCTGATAAATATGATCGCAACATGAATGACATTTTTGATGTCCAAGACGTGATTGCTCAGAAAATTTACTCAGTTGTCGCACTGGAGCTTGATAAGGCAAAAGTTGGGCGTTCAAGCGATAAACAAGTAAACGACATGAGTTCATGGGACCTGTGTTTGAAATCAGAATCATCGCTACATTGCCATACGCGGGCAGATAACCTTAAAGCCCTCAAACTCTTTTTGCGCGGAATAAACATCCGAGCAGGTTATTCCAAATCCTATTCAGGGGTATCTCAATCTTCGATAACGCACGACACGACATCCTCTTGGGCGCATCATCAATTAAGCACTGCCTATGAGTGGCTTGATCGTTTGGACCATGCTTTGGATAAAAAAAAGGCGGATGTTGAACTTAATTCAAACGATTTATACACGCTCCAAGCTTTGGGCAACAAATCAGATTTAGCCGGCGACACCAATGGCATTAGATCCATGGAGCAGGCACAGAAACTCAATCCAGAGCATACCCAGAGCCATACTCATTTGGTATCCCTAGCTCATACTTAAATTGCGGTTGGGGTCTTTCAGCAGCAAGTGATCGCTACCGCCAAGCCATCCCGCGCCAAGCCAATCACCAACTGCACATCACATAGTGGGCATCACACTGACCCGTCTCGGGCATCAAAAAGAAGCCCCGGTATCGTTGAATAAATGTGACGAGCTTAACCTAGAGTTATTAAATTATGCCAAAGTTGGCACCCCTATGCCAGCACAAACAAAAACAAACTACTTCTCTGTGATTAAATTTCTTCCACCCAAAACTTTTTCAAATAACGCTTATTTAAAGAGTGCTCGTGTGATAAAAGCTCAGGACACTCATACACAGAGGGCATTATGAACACATTAAGTCGTATATCTGCTGGCACCGTGATCGCAGCACTCAGTTATTCTTCAGCCGGGGCTGCTGAAATCACGCTAACCTTACATCATTTTTTAAGCTCTAAAGCGCCTACCCATTCAAAGTTTTTAACTCCATGGGCAAAAAAAATTGAAGCTGATTCTAACGGTCGAATTAAAATAAAAATTTTCCCAAGCATGAGCATGGGCGGTAAACCCCCCGAACTTTATCGGCAAGTTCGCGACGGTGTTGCCGATATAGTTTGGACCCTTCCCGGCTACACCCCTGGTGTATTTCCGCGTTCTGAAGCGTTTGAACTTCCCACCGTACACCGCGGCAATGCTGAAGCAACGAACTTAGCTATTCAGGAAAATTTCTCTTTGATTGCCAAAGACTTTAAAGATGTACACCCAATTTTAATTCACGTTCATGCGGGCAATGCACTGCACACCGTGTCGAAAAGTATTCTATCTGTTGCAGATGTTAAGGGGCTTAAATTCCGGACCCCATCGCGCACCGGCGCATGGATGATCCAAGCATGGGGCGCTGAACCTGTGGGCATGCCAATCCCTGCTTTGCCACAAGCCTTATCAAAAGGAAACATTGACGGGGCTTTAGTTCCGTTTGAAATGGTTGCCCCCCTTAAGCTCCAACAGTTGACCAAGTATTCCGTTGAAGGTGCCGATAAATCGCGTTTTGGAACGGCTATATTTATGTTTGCCATGAACAAAGATCGCTACAACAGCTTACCGGCTGATTTACAGAAAGTTATCGACAACAATTCTGGGGCAAACTGGGCCGGCCCAATTGGTAAAGTGTGGGACGCCAGCGAAGAGTTGGGCAAACAATTGCAGGAAAAATCTAAGGGTGGAGAAGTCATTTTCTTAGATGCCAAAGCTAAAACTGATTTTGATTCCATTGGCCAACTGGTTGTTGACAAATGGATTGTGGAAGCTAATAAACTTTCTATCGATGGGGCAGCGCTAGTCAAAGCGGCAAGAGCTTCAATCGATAAATATTCAAAGTAAATTATATTAAGCGACTTCACCGGAATGAGCTCAGGGGATGAACGCATGCTCGATGAAGCACAGAAAAAATTAGTGTAATTTCAATCTGACTTAAAGGCCCAATGTCATCATGTCACAATTATGACAGTTGCGTCCTCTATTGCCTATTTAGACGGATTTTGGGGTTATCTTCCCATTGAGTTTAGCCTCCCAACTATACTTCTAGCAATACGGATACCGACCCGGTTATTCTAACCCCATTGATGGAAAGTGAGATCGCGTGAGCAATGACGTGGTTTTCTAACGTTGAAACTTGGAAAATTCAGGCCCCAACAGATGAGAACCCGTGCTCTCTTTAATGCTTGGCAACGAACCAAGCCGCATTCGGATAAAATCAAACCTTATTCCGAAAATTGTTCAAAACATACTGAGTGAGACATACCCCGGAACCGCTTTAGACGATATCAGCCCCGTCCTTGATAAACGCAGAATGATTAAATCAGACGCTGAAATTGACGTTATACGGCAAACCGGGAAAATTTCAGGGGCTATGATGTAAGCGGCGGAAGGCTCGTTGAGCGCTCGCGCATCTGAATATAAATCGGCGTTGGCCACAATCAATTCAATAACCCAAAAAACGACAGAGTTTTTAACCACAAAAGGGCTTGATGCCTTTATTTCATCGCTTATACATAACTTTTAAAATAAATAAAGCGGTACGAATACATCCATGCTTCACCGCCACGCCAGTATAAAACATACGCGCTGGCGGACCCTTTTTATTTTTTTTGCAGCATGGCCGAGTTCAAGCAATATGAATTAGGCTTTGATCGTTCGCTTCATGTTGGTGAATAAGCGATGAAGCTTCCATTGCATAACAGAAGTCGGCCCCAAGCGCCATATATGAAGACGGTCTTTCGTTTTTTAAGCGCCATAATCAAAAGCGGGATATAAACTTTTTTTGAAGCCAAAATGACCTTTGCCGTCAATGGTGAAATACCCATTGATCGGAAATTCGGCGGCCAAATGGAGATTTAATTGTCGTCATGGAAGTTGGTTTTGAATACCTAACCGGCTATCTCCATAAATCATTCATTGTCTAACATGGGCTCTTTAAAAACAGCCATTTACCAACATAAGGCGACGCCGAAACAAGATTTAACAAGTGAACGGTTGGATCGGTTAAATAAAAATTTATCTACCAAAGAAAAAACTTAATTTGGTCATATGCTCAGAACTTTTATTTCCAGTTACGATATTGACAAAAAAATCCACGACAGAGCCGAGCCTACAAATGTAACCTCTGCCCAGCGGTTGATTGAAATTGACCTGAAGAAATAAACCGTCATTGCAGTTGGATATCCTGAAAAAGACGGCAATATTTTTTTAATTCTTTGATAGTCCGTGGCCCTAATGGCGAGTAACTGATCAATTACCACAAGCGCTTACTGCCGCCTATTTTTGAAGCGTCGTATTTCACACCGGGCACCACGCCCGGCATGATAGAATTAGGCGGCTCGAAAATTGCGACGCTGATTTGCTATGATGCTGAGTTCCCTGAATACCTATGCCAAGCGGCATTAGCTGGAGCCGATGTGGTTATTGTGCCAACGACGCTGAAGGTACAACGGGAGTTTGTCTCTGATTCAATGCTGTCAACCCGTGCTGTAGTAAATGGCCTTTATGTTTTGTATGCTATCCATGCTGGGGCTGAGGGCAATTCGTAATATTTAGGGCGCAGCGTTATCATTGCGCACGATGGACGTAACCTTGTTCGCACTGGAAACAGTGGAGAATTGATTACAGCAACGTTAGAACCCAAAGCCATCAACATAGCCTGTACGAATTTACCTTATTTGGATGACGTCAAAGCAAAGCTATAAACCCGGCTACATATGCGAATACATTTCCCGCCCAGGTACATCTAATTTAGCACGTAATATAGTGCCTGTTTCAGATTCCGTTATAAAAAGATCACGGTTGTCAGCACCCCCATAAGCCATATTGGTGGTTAACATACCTTCACAGGATGCGATCCGGGCAAGCGGCTCACCACGTGGGCAAAAGTGCCACACAACTCCAAATCCAACATGGGCAACGGCAAGCCCGCCTTCGTTATCCAATGCCATTCCATCAGGTCCTGACCCACCACTCATTTGAACATACAACCCAACTTTGGCTACCCCACCATCGGGCATGAACGGAACGCGCCAAACGGCGTTGGCGCGGGTAACAGCCAAATATAACGACTTTTCATCTTTAGACAGAACCAACCCGTTCGGACTTGGGGCATTATCCAAAATACAATCTAACACCCCACTTTCCCGATACCGAAATACCCGCCCGGTTGGGTCATGCAAACCCGATAACCCTTGATCAGTAAAATACATATCGCCGTTGGATGCAAAGACCAGGTCGTTAACGCCTTTAAATCGTTCCGCCCGATAACGTTCTAATAGAGCTTCAACACG